>SVRB01000091.1 GCA_015065045.1 Oscillospiraceae bacterium
GACCGATTTTACGCCCTCGTCTATGGCTGCAGTCAGTACGTTTTCAGTTCCGAGCACGTTGGTTTTTACCGCCTCTATCGGGAAGAACTCGCAGGAAGGAACCTGCTTGAGCGCAGCTGCGTGGAATATGTAGTCAACTCCGTGCATCGCGTTCTTTATGGACTGAAGATCACGAACGTCTCCGATGTAAAACTTTATTTTTTCTGCAACCTCGGGCATTTTCGCCTGAAACTCGTGGCGCATATCGTCCTGTTTTTTCTCGTCACGCGAGAAAACACGGATCTCGCCTATATCCGTTTTCAGAAATCGGTTAAGAACGGCGTTTCCGAAAGATCCCGTTCCGCCTGTTATAAGTAGGGTTTTGTTTGTGAACAAACTCATGTCGATTGACCTTCCTTTATCTTTTTATTGAAATATATATCTAAGTCTATGTGTTGAATTATACAGTATGGCAATAGAACGATAGTTGTGCACCATATAACCAAATTCCAACTTTCTACGAATTCGGCAAGAACAAAAATGAGTGCAAACCGCATCACCATTGCTATAACATAAGAAATAGTCTGCAATTTCATACGCGTCATACCGCATACTATGGTAGAAAGAATTCCAATGTAAACAAAAACACTGCCGAAGCAAGCAAAAGCAAAGGCCGTGCCGTAATCAACAGTAACCGTTCCCTTGCCGAGCCAGACGTCCATAATAAACTGCAAGAAAGGAATCAATAAAAATTCCAATGCGGCAGCCGCCAATCCGACTAGTTTCAAGATGCCGTATAGTTTTTTCGTCCAGATATAGTTCTTTTCGGCTATGGATTTAGTTACAATAGACCATATCGGAGTCATAGCAAGCGTCAATGTCGTTGATATAAGACTCGTTATCTTAAAATAAAATGTATATTCTGTCGTATATTGAGGACCGAACAAATTTGATATTACCGCCTCATTTGTGTTCATTATAAGCATAAACATGATCTGACACGCGAAAAAGACCGCTCCTATGCCCATAACTCCACGTACGTGTTGTTTCTCAATGCATTTAACGCTCGGGATACACCATTTTAATTTTGTGGCAAATATAATTATTCCGGACAAAATAGTGGGGGCATTAGCCGTGATTAAATATGCGACCGCAAGAGAAAGCAACGCTTGACCCGGCGTATCACACCGAAAAAGCAAAACAAACAAAAACTGCAAAACACTGGAGCACAGTGATAGCAAATTATTGACAGCGGATGCTTGCATCGCATAAAATACAGCGTGAACGATTGTTAGCAAAAAGCGCAACATTATCGCTATAAAAACCACGTATGCGGACCGTTTAAGAACCTCGGGTGAAATTGTCTGTTCGGATATATTGAGAAATTTATTAAGGTCAAGTATGCCGATCAGAACGGTACCTACCACTATCAAAACTGCTGTAACGACAACGTTGGAAAATATTCCTGACGATATTATTTTTTTGGCTTCAAGCTTTTCGTTTTTAGTAAATGCGTGTACTAATTTGTTTCTAATACCGTTTCCTATACCCAAGTCGAACGTCATAAACCACGACAGCACGGACAGTAGTGTGTACCACACTCCAAGTACTCCCTTGTCCTCGTTAAAGAAACGCAGAAACAGCGGGGTGCTGAAAAGAGAGAGCAATAGTCCGGCGCCTCTTACTGCAAATGTAATCAAAACGTTTTTGGCAATTATTTTTTCGTTTTCTTCAAGTCTTTTCATTTTCTTCCCCACAAATTTTCAGTAAAAGATCTCGAAAAGCAACAGGCGTGTTATTATAAAAAAGTTCTGCTATACTTTCATAGGAAACTCGGGTTTCTCTGTGCTCTTTAATAAACTCCGTTAATATACCAGCTGCGTTTTTAATATTATCGTCGTGTTCGTCAATAAGACATACCACCGGATATTTGTGCAAATACGGCAGCGATGAATCTTCAGCAGAATTAAACGTCGAGATGATCGGTTTTCCGTATGACATATATTCAAAAATTTTTGACGGCACAAGATTGGGATTAACATTGCCTAAATTAACAAAGAAATCGCATTCTCTCAAAATATCCTGTGCTCTGTCATACGGAACTTCGCCCAAAACATTCAGCATTATGTTGTTTTGATCCTTTAGATACTCATATAGATCTCCGCAAGCATTCTTACCTGCAATGACAAATCTAATATTCAGATCGGAAATCCCGGACAGTACTTTTAGTAGTGCGTACGGCGTTCTTACTCCGTCAGACATTGTTCCGACAAATCCAAGTATGACTTCATCGTTGACTTTTATATTGCCGTCCTCAACGTGGCTGTTTTTACATAGTGCAGGAACATCAAGAAAATGCGCTTTTTTATACCATTCTAAGTCGGCGGTATATGTTGTATGATGTTGTCGACTTGATTCCATCAAAATGTTACCATCAAACAGAGCAAGCAAATTATTTTCCCATTTGATTTTTCTGAATCTGCAAAAATTATACGGCAAAAATTTTGGGGCAATCCCACCGGAAAGTGAATCGAGCATATACGAAACATAGGTGAGGTGAGGATACTTTTCTTTAAGCTTAACTCCGGCAACAAGTGTTTCTACGGGAAGATGTACACAAACAACGGTATCAATATTTTTATTCTCAATTACTTGACTTGCAACTCTAGCAATCTCGTCCGTTTGCTCCTTAATTTCAGTAACCGGATATTTTGAAAATTTGAACAGCCAAGCGGCGTAAAAGGCAAGTTTGGACCAAATCCCGTACGACTTCTTTTTTATTTTTCTAGCATAGTGCACGTGAATTCCGTTTATATTCTCATATTCTTTATCATCGTAAGCATACGCAACAATATTTACATCATATCCGTTGTCTCGAAACTCACTGGCCACTTTTTCACAGCACACACCGTTTGCGCTGGCAAACGGCAGATAGTAATCAAGTAAAATTAAAATATTTTTCATTTTTCTCCTGATATATTACGCCCAATACGGTACGTAGGGCACTACGTTCTGCCAACTCATCCAAAGCATAAATCCGTGATAGAAACAACCTATTGCGATAATGCCGAGTGTATATACCGTATTGTTATCATAGCTTTTTATATTTTTCTTATCACTTACAAGCTCAGGAATTGCGATTGCCATAAGCGGAACGGTGGTCATCATAAGACGGGTCATTATTCTCGCGTTTATAAAGATAACAGAAAATATAAACAAAATAGTTATGAGGTTTAACGCGTTACTTTTACTTTCACCCGTTTCCCTCTGATTGTAAAATGCGAAAATAGAAATGATCAGAACTACCAAATACATAATCGCCGTCCTTACTCCTCCGCCATACGAGCCGACCCACATTTTAGGGACCGTTTTGTTGATAAGCGTTGCAAGAATAACCGCAATATCGTCAAGGAAGAAGAAACATACCGCGGTGGCAATACCGGCAAGCGCCAGCGTAAGCCCATTCCATTTGATCTTTCGAACAAAGTAAAACGGCAAGAACAGCCATGCGATCGTATGAAAAAGACTTCCGATTGCAAGAAAAATAACGTATTTAACAAATTTACGTTCCACAACGTACTTGTATCCGAGAAGGAAGAATGCCGTTGCCATAAAGTGTCTTATAATATCAAAGGACGAATAGTAGAACGGAAACGAGATAAGGATAAAAACACTAATAACTATGTCTTTTGAATGTCTGTATATGAAGATACACGCACTGCTCATAACGAACAGCGAGGAAATAATGAACATCGTCTGATAATTTCCGCCAAGTATCTTTATTATCGAACAAAAGACCGAAAATCCGATCTCAATGTGCTGCTTGTTATTAAAGATATGTTCCCACGTATCTGGGGTATGGTTAAATATGGTTGAATATGCAGCAGTATCCCAACCCACGGAAGTCGCCCTAAATCCGCAAACGAGTCCGAACTGAAGTACGGTTATAAGAAGATAAAGCTTCTCGTATTTTCTTTTCTCGCTTCGCGTTTTTATATGCGTAAGAAAAAGACCGAGCAGCATATTTACAACAAAGTTTACTATATATACAGTCATTTATTTGCCTTTCACGCCAAGTATTTTGCGGCATAGCGCAACCGGAATATGGCAAAGAATATATGTAAGAACATATCTTCTGCCGCTTTTGTATTTTACAGTTGCGAGCTTTGCCCTTGCTTCTTTACTTTTACCAAAGCATTTGAGCTGTCGTGCACAAGTGAGTGTGTATCTGTCAACCAAAAGCGAGCATTCTTTTTTTACACTGTCTGAAATGTCCCCGTCAGAAAGAATATCGTAAATTCTGCGCGAGAAGATCCAGCTTTCGGGAGTCACCGTGTTGCGAGTCGCGGTGCTGTTTTCCCTTCTGTACATCGTTGTGATCTTTTTTGAAAGAAGTAACTTTTCCTTAAGGGCTATGCGATACCACATATCGGTATCCTCGCCGAGTCGCTCACCCGGCTCAAATCTCAGGGAATGCCTTATAAGCGATGACCTTTTCACACATATACAGTTAGTATGCACTATTGCATCGCCGTAAGTATTCAGAAGCTTGAATAAATTGTCGGTTATTATGAAATCGCCGCTGATGGAAGAAAGCTTGTCCGAGCTATTATAAGACGTTCCGTTCGAGTAGGTTACAGAGTTCGACGTTATAAAATAGTTTATACCCGGATTTTCATTTATGTAAAAAAGAAGAGTTTCAAGATGATTTGGAAACCAAAGATCGTCAGCGTCAAGGAAACAGACAAATTCACCTTCTGCTGCGTCTATTCCGCTGTTACGCGCAACCGATACCCCACCGTTTTCCTGATTCACGACCTTAATATCCTTGTATTCGGACAAAACCTCTCCGATATTGTCAGTAGAGCCATCGTTAACGACCACTATCTCAAAGTCCTCAACTGTCTGCGCAAGCACGCTGTTTATTGATTCTTTTATCGTGTCTGCTTTATTATACACCGGAATTATAACCGAAAATTTCATAGTTTTTCCTCGTCCATAGTGCTAATATTCATACATAGTTATTATATCACCGTAATATACAAAAGTCAATGATTTTTTCTATCTTTAGCTGTGAAAACATTACATATTTATTAAATTATATCAGTTTTTACACTTTTCGACACTTTGAAAAACAGATAAAAAGAAAAAGTCACCCCGCAAAACGCGGGGTGACTTAATTTAATCAAGCACTTAAGCTTTATTACAGAATGATCTTACCGTTTTCGTCGGTCTTGTACCATCCCTCACCTCTAAGCTGACCCTTGGTCGAGCTCTCGGTGATGTAGAACTTTTCGGTGTCTATAACAACTACTCCGTCCCACTCGATCATATAGTAGTCGCCGTCGATCTCGGTTACTCTGGTGTATTCTCCCTGTCCGTTAACGATGTAACGCTTAACGTTTCCGTCCATATAGAAGGTC
>SVRB01000092.1 GCA_015065045.1 Oscillospiraceae bacterium
AATTCTCGGTAAGTCTCTTAAGGAGCAGGGTATATTCTCACTCTATCCCGAAGAAAAGAACAGATGGTACGTAAAGGTTCCCGTATTCTCGTTCAACAAGCTCCGCGGACTTGACGCTTACCTTTCACCTGAAATGAAATCTACAGGTGAAGCGATCGGATACGACGACAAGTTCTATCGCGCACTTTATAAGGCGCTTCAGGCATCGGGTATGCACCTTCAGAATTACGGTACAGTGTTCGCAACTATCGCAGATTGCGATAAACAGGAAGCGCTTCCTCTTATCCGCCGCTTCTACAATCTCGGATTCAATATCGAAGCAACTATCGGAACAGCTAAGTTCCTCAGAGAAAACGGAATACGTACTCACGTACTCAAGAAGCTTTCGGAAGATTCCGAAGAGTTGGCAGAATCGATCCGTCAGGGACACATCGCATACGTTATCAACACAAGCGATCCTTCGTCCTCAGGTACAACACGCGACGGCTTTGAGATCAGAAAATATGCTACTGAGAACAACGTAACAATGTTTACGTCACTTGATACGGTAAGAGTTCTTCTCGACGTACTTGAAGAAACAACGTTGACAATTTCTACAATTGACGCGTGAGGTCGAAATGAAACAGACAGTATTTAAGATACTAACTAATAAAAAAATAGCAAAAGACGTTTATGAAATGGTTCTCGAGGGTGATACTTTCGGTATTGCCCCCGGCCAGTTTGTAAACTTGAAGCTTGAAGGATTATATCTTCGCCGTCCGATTTCGGTTTGTGATTACTCAGATAAGACCTTGACCTTGGTTTATAAGGTGGTAGGCAAGGGTACAGAGCAGATGTCGGGTATGAATGCCGGTGAGACGGTTGACGTTTTGACCGGACTCGGCAACGGATATGATACTGAAAAAAGCGGTGATAAGCCCTTGCTTATCGGCGGTGGTGTTGGCGTACCCCCTATGTACGCTTTGGCGAAAAAGCTTATTTCAGAGGGCAAGAAGGTAAGCGTAATTTTGGGCTTCAATATTGCTGATGAAATATTTTACGAAGAAGAATTTAAGAATATAGGCTGTGAGGTTTTCGTAACTACAGTTGACGGAAGCGTTGGAACAAAGGGATTTGTAACAAACGCGCTTGAGTTGGCTGAGGGTTATACTTACGTATACACTTGCGGACCCGAGGTTATGCTTAAGGCTGTATATAACGCGACGAATACAAGCGGTCAGTACAGCTTTGAGGAACGTATGGGTTGCGGATTCGGCGCTTGTATGGGTTGTACCTGCAAGACGAAATACGGAAACAAGCGTATCTGTAAGGACGGCCCCGTTCTTGAGAAGGAGGAGATTATATGGTAAATACAAAGATCTCCCTTTGCGGTATTGAAATAGATAACCCTGTAATACCTGCGAGCGGAACGTTTGGATTTGGATATGAATTTGCAGACCTTTATGATATAAACTGCCTTGGAACATTCAGCTTTAAGGGAACAACAAAGGATGCAAGATTCGGCAACCCTACTCCCAGAATTGCTGAGTGCGCATCGGGTATGCTTAACGCGGTAGGGCTTCAGAACCCCGGCGTTGAAAAGGTTATATCCGAGGAGCTTCCTAAGCTTGCAAAGGTGTTCAATAAAAAGGTAATGGCAAATATAAGCGGATTTTCTGTTGAGGATTACGTTTATACCTGCGAAAAGCTTGACAAGGAAGAACAGGTTGGTTGGCTTGAAGTAAACATAAGCTGCCCTAACGTACACGGAGGCGGAATGAGCTTCGGTACTTCGGCAGAATCGGCTTATGAGGTAACGAAGGCTGTAAGAGCGGTAACAAAGAAGCCCCTTATTATAAAGCTTTCTCCCAACGTAACCGATATTGCAAGTATTGCGGCGGCTTGCGAAAACGCAGGAGCTGACGGTATCAGTATGATAAACACCCTTATGGGAATGAGAATAAACCTGAAGACAAGAAAGCCCATAATAGCAAATAAGACGGGCGGATATTCAGGCCCCGCTATTTTGCCGGTTGCTCTTCGTATGGTATATCAGGTTTACGAAGCGGTTAAAATACCGATAGTAGGTATGGGCGGAATTTCTACGGCAGAGGACGTAATCGAGATGATGATGGCGGGCGCGACGGCTGTTGAGGTCGGAGCTGCAAACCTTATCGAGCCTTATGCTTGTAAGAATATAATTGATGATCTCCCCAAGGTTATGGAGAAATACGGAATAAAAGATTTGAATGAAATTATTGGAGGTGCACACTAATGGGTAAGGACGTAATTATTGCTTGTGATTTTTCTACAAAGAAAGCGGTAATGGATTTTCTTGATAAATTTAAGGAAGAAAAGCCTTTTGTAAAGATCGGTATGGAGCTTTACTATGCAGAAGGCCCAGAAATCGTTCGTGAAATTAAGGCGAGAGGACATAAGATATTCCTCGACTTGAAGCTTCACGATATTCCTAATACGGTTAAAAAGGCTATGAATGTTCTTTCGCGCCTTGACGTTGATATGACAAACCTCCACGCAGCAGGCACTATTGCTATGATGGAAGAAGCTATTGTTGGCCTTACAAGAGAAGACGGTACACGTCCGATGTTGATTGCTGTAACACAGCTTACCTCAACAAGTGAAGAAAGAATGAGAAACGAGCTTCTTATTGACGCTCCCATTGATAAGACTGTTATGCACTATGCGGAAAACGCAAAGAAGGCAGGACTTGACGGTGTTGTATGTTCACCCCTCGAAGCAGGTAAGGTTCACGATACCTGCGGCAAGGATTTTGTAACAGTAACTCCCGGTGTAAGATTTGCTGATGGCGAGGTTGGAGATCAGGTTAGAGTTATGACTCCCGAGCAGGCAAAGAAGATCGGCTCTGACTATATAGTTGTGGGTAGACCCATAACAGCGGCTGAAGATCCGGTTGCGGCATACAGAAGATGCGTAAAAGAATTTGTTGACTGATATAATAAGGAGAAGATATTATGGAAAGCTACAAGAGAGAGTTTATTGAATTCTTGCAGTCGGCAGGAGTTTTGAAGTTCGGTGATTTTACTGCTAAGAGCGGAAGAAAGATTCCTTACTTCATAAATGCAGGTGATATAAAGACGGGCGAACAGATATCAAAGCTCGGTGAGTTTTACGCAAAGGCTTATTTTGAAAAAATAGGCAACAAGAGAACAGTTCTCTATGGACCTGCTTACAAGGGTATCTCTATCGCAGTATCATCTGCTGTTGCATTGGCAAAGCAGGGGCTTGACGTTCCTTTCTTCTTTAATAGAAAAGAGGTTAAGGACCACGGCGAAGGCGGTGTATTTGTTGGCTACGTTCCGAAAGAGGGAGAGGAAATCGTAATCGTTGAGGACGTTATTACAGCAGGAACAGCAATCAGAGAAAGTATGGATATTCTTTCAAGCGTAAAGGGTGCTAAGGTTGCGGCTACTTTCGTAATGGTTGACAGAAAAGAAAAGGGTAAGACAGAAATGTCAGCTATGGCAGAGCTTGAAAAGGAATACGGCTTCCCCGTATACTCTGTTGTTGACGTATACGATATAATTGAATACCTCGAGGAAAGTGATGAAAACAAGGAAAACGTTGACAGAATCAAGAAGTATCTTGAAGTTAACGGAGCAAAGGCGTAATTCCTAAATAATCCTGAATAAACAAGGAGAAAGATATGAGAAGCGTTATTGATATAATGGACTTGTCTGTCGAGGAGATAGACGGTCTTTTGAGTACCGCAGAAGATATAATTGCAAATCCCAAGAAATATGCAAAGGTTTGCGAAGGCAAGAAGCTTGCAACACTCTTCTTTGAACCTTCAACAAGAACAAGACTCAGCTTTGAAGCGGCAATGTATGAGCTCGGAGGAAACGTAATCGGTTTCTCTGATGCAAACAGCAGTTCGTCTTCAAAGGGCGAAAGCGTTGCCGACACTGCGAGAGTAATAAGCTGCTATGCAGATATCATCGCTATGCGTCATCCCAAAGAGGGCGCGCCGTTTGTGGCATCTCTTAACGCATCGATTCCCGTTATCAACGCAGGTGACGGCGGACATAACCACCCCACACAGACGTTGGCTGACCTTCTCACAATAAAGAGAGAAAAGGGCAGATTTGACAATCTTACAGTTGGTCTTTGCGGAGACTTAAAGTTTGGCAGAACAGTACATTCACTTATAAACGCGCTTTCAAGATATAGCGGAATTAAGTTTGTAATGATATCTCCCGACGAGCTTCGTATCCCTGATTACGTAAAGCAGAACGTTCTTATTCCCAACGGAATTGAGTTCAGCGAGGAAAAGAGTCTTGAAGAAGCAATGCCCAAGCTTGACATACTCTATATGACAAGAGTTCAGAAGGAAAGATTCTTCAACGAGGCTGATTATATAAGACTTAAGGATACTTATATATTGACACCCGAGAAGCTCGAAAATGCAAAAGAAGATCTTTGCATTTTGCATCCGCTGCCCCGTGTAAATGAAATTTCCGTTGCAGTTGACAACGACAAGAGAGCTTGTTATTTCAAGCAGGTTCTTAACGGAAAATATATGCGTATGGCACTTATACTTAAACTTTTGGAGGTAGAGATATGATAATCGGACAGATCAAAGACGGAATTGTACTCGACCATATAAAAGCGGGCAGAGGTATGAAGATATATGATATCTTGAATCTTGGTAGTCTTGATTGCTCAGTTGCTGTTATCGTTAATGCGGACAGTGCAAAGATGGGCAAGAAGGATATTATAAAGATTGCTGAGCCTATAGATATTGATTTTCACATACTCGGTTTTATCGATCCCGACGTTACCGTTAATATCATAAAGGACGGCAAGGTTGTAAAGAGAGAGAAAATCGACCTTCCCGAAAGAATAACAGACGTGTTGAAGTGCAAGAACCCGAGATGTATTACGACAACAGAGCAGGAGCTTCAGCATATATTTAAGCTTTGCGATGAAGACAACAAGGTATATCGTTGCATATACTGCGAAACAAAAGCGGAGCTTGAAAGCATCGAATAATAAAAATAAACAGGCTGTATGATGAAATACAGCCTGCTTTTTTTGGGAAAATATTTAAAAGTTTTGAGAGGGTCAAGCGTTTTTTGTAGGGACCGGCGTCCCCGACGGTCCGTTTTATAATATTATTTTGAAAATAATAAATCCTAAATTCGTAGGGGGCGACGTCCTCGACGCCCCCGCTTTTCTAAGACATATTATTTATCTAAACAATATTATCTTTTCTTTTTATGTTACTTTCTTGCGTGCCAA
>SVRB01000093.1 GCA_015065045.1 Oscillospiraceae bacterium
ATATAATTCGTTTCTGTCAAGGTAGCTTGAATGATCGCGTATATATCTTATCCAGGCGAATGCATATCCTATAACATCTCCGTTCTCGCTTTCTGCAATAAAAACGAAATGAGACGGTTCATTTATGCGCCAATTAAAGGAATCCTCATCAAAATATCGAGCTTCAACCTTAAAAATATCGGGGCGTCCCACTCGGTGAAGGTCTGCTATCTGTTTTTGTAATGGTCTTATTTTCTCGCGGTCCTCAGCTACCGCTTCTCTAATACGGAATTTCATGAGAATTCCTCCTTTCATAAAATATTAATACGGCATATTAACCAATATATTTACAAACATAACAATAAACGCACGTAGGGGAGCCGCTTGCTGCACTCCTACGGCAACTTATATAATTCAGCTTCAACCAATTATGTTATCTTTTTCTGAAAACATCCAGCACGTGATTTGATGCTCCCACCATATCTGCCCGCTCACAAATAGAAAAATGATATTTCATATATAGAGCAAAAGTATCATCATCCATTTCATCAACGGTGCTTCCGATAAAGCGAGTTATCATATCCGTCCCCACGTAATGGAGTCTTTGCGTATTAAAATGGCTCATAAGAGAATCAATTTCTTCTTTTCTGTAAAGGGTAAATACCTCTTTCGGAGTTGAGCTGAGCTTGAAGGTTTCAAAATCTATGAGATGATCGTAAGCTCCTCCCTTAAATCCTCCTCGCACGAAGCCAAAGCTATATACGGTGCTGTCGTTATTACAGTAAGCAGAAAAAACTATTCCGCCCCTTTTCGTAACTCTGATCGCCTCACTGATAGCTGAAAGCTTATCTTCTTCATTATACAGATGATACATCGGCCCCAAAAGAAGGGTTATATCATATTTATCGGATTCAATATTATAAAGATCAACGGCATCACCTTGCTGAATTGTGATATTCTCGCCCGGCCTCGTATTACGCTTGAATACGTCAATATTACACTCCATCAGCTCCACTGCATCGACCGTGTAGTCCTTCTGCGCAAAATAATGTGAATATCTCCCCGTTCCTGCGCCGATCTCAAGGATGCGCATACCGCTCTTCAGATATTTCTCGATATAGCGGATCGTAGTCAAGAACTCAACGCTTCCGCGCTTTGAAACTAAGCGTGCGTCTTCATCATGTGTGGTATAATAGTTTTTAAGTACATCCATTCGTTCCATAAAATACCTCCCTGAAAAATAAAAAAGCAGCATAAGCAAGATCCACTGCTTACACTGCTAAAATACACCTATGATATAAAAATCAAAATGGGTATGGCAATGCAAGCCTCGGCGAATCGACCATGCGATCGGCCCAGAGCTGGACGGTGGCGGTATAATTCATCATAGTTACGTGTTTTTTCATTGCCATATCTCCTTTCGAATAATTTTGACTCATTATAACGCCCTCTTCACACTTTGTCAACACTTTATTGAAAATTTATACTTAACTGTCAGTTGAATTCACACTGATATATTGACAATTAAACTTGCAGTTGATAAAATGAAGACGGAGCACCGCTCATAACAAAAAACGGCAAAACTAATAAAGGGGATGACACCCATAACAAAAAACGGAGAAACCAAAGATAAGCGCACCGTACGCGTACTTGACGAAAACGGTGTGCCCATCGGCTCCACCTACCCGAAACGGGCGGCGGGGCTCATTAAAAAAGGTCGGGCGCAGTTTGTGAACGACTTTGATATTCGTCTCTTAGCGTCCGACGTATCTGAAATTACGGAGGAATTAAAGATGGATAACAATACAAATACAAACGTACAGGGAAACACAAAGAACAGACTTTATTTCAACCCCAGAGACTGGGCTCTCGTCAGTGATGCACCCGGATACAGAACCTTCATCGAAGGTCCCGATGGCATTCTTTCAGAATCATTTATGATAGGCGACTGGGGATGGAGCTGGACGGAGATAGCATCTCAGACGCTCACTCTTGAAAAGCACACGAAATACGAGTTTGTTTTCTGGCTCAACGGCGGAGAAAACGATCAAAGCAACGAGACCTGCCAGTTTGCAGTTCTTTTTGACGGTGATTACGACGGCAGACTTATCTATAATCTTAACCGCAATTACATAAAGACCTTAAAGAAAGTAAACGGCTGGGAGCTTTACTGCATCCCCTTCACTACGGGAGATAATGAAGAAACTCAGCTTCGCTTTATGTCAATGCGAGCTCCTATGACGGTTATGTCTGCAGGGGATCCCGAAGGATATGCTGATCTTGCCGATAGTCCCGATGAATTTGAATCTAAGCGCCCACAGCGCCACAACATCGTTTTCAGCGACGGATGGCCCGCGGATGCCTGGTACGGCACAGACAATCTGAGAAAGGGTTGTGTCGACACTTCCGGCGGAATGTATACAGTTGGCGGTCCCGATAAGCCTGTAACTATTTACGGCATAAGCCTTGAACAGTATTCAAAGCTTGGCCCCAGAGACCAATCGGCAGTCGAAAAAGCCTATAAAAGCGGGGATCTTAACACAAATTCGAAAGCAAGCAACAACCAAGGGTTCCCATTCTCTCTCACTCTCGAAGATATTAAGAATCTGACAGACGAGGAACGTGATTTTATTGTTAATATCACTCGTTCTCGCTCTCCGATAACCCTTGATCCTTTAACGCTCGAGAATTTAACAAATTCCAGCGAAGAGGAAAGAAACTTTGCATTGAAGCTTTTCGGCCTCGGAGCTATTGAAGATCCCAGTCAGTGTCCGTGGTAAACTGAATGATCCATCATAACGAAAATGGCCCTGCCGAAAATCGGCAGGGCCTCCATTTATATATAAAAACTCACCCCAAAAGTTAAAATCCAACAGACTGTTGGGTAAAATATGCGTTTTCCAACTGTCAGTCGGTTTTCTTATGCCAAATTTATGCTATAATTAAACCATCGAAGGCGCCGACGAAATAATTTTTTAAGGATGAAAAAAATGAAAAACACAATCGGACAGAATATTTCCGTATATCGTAAAAAGGCAGGAATGACTCAGGAAGAGCTTTCCGAAAAAATGAATGTTACATCACAAGCAGTTTCAAAGTGGGAAAATGATCTTTCATACCCCGATCTTGAAACCGTAAACCGATTAAGCCGCGTTCTCGGAACAACTGTTGACGTTATTCTAAATGGAGAAGAAACTGTTCCCGCGGTAAAAGCAGCAGAGAGTGGAAACATTGAAAAGCGTATTTTGGTCCTCTCTACAAAGGTAAAAGAACCAGAAGAAATCATGGCAACCGTAAGATTTCCCATGGAGCTGCTCTACAAGCTTAAAGCAACCGATAAGCTCGCAGAGGTGATCGGAAAGGACAATATCAAGTGGGTCGAAGAAGCACTTGATATTGCCAAAGCAGGAGTTGTTGGCACAGTTCTCTGCACACATACTGAAGAGGTAGATGCAACCATCGAGGTAATAGAATATGAAGGTTAAGTTGTCCATCAACGGACACAAAAAAGAACTTACATATCCTGAAAACGTTGTTTGGATAGAATATATTTCTCACTCTCGCGGTATTACTGTATCAATCGGCTTCGATCTGTTTTTTGACAATGTCACCAAAGCAGAAGAAAAGCTTTCCTTCCCCGATGAAGCAGAATCAAACCTGCTCATTTACCATACCGAAGATATGGATTTGCGGAACCTTATAAGCAAGTACAAAGGTCTTCGTATTCTTGAAGTCAGCCACAATGGTATAGAGATCATTGCTACAGTATAAACAAATTATAAAGAGTCCGTTGCACTTTTCGCAGCGGCTCTTTCTCTGTATTCAACTGTCTCGCTAAGTCAGATTCGCCAAATCGGTTGTTTACTGTACCCGGAATTTCTGTTATACTAAAGCTGTAAAACAGATGCATCGGTTTAATAAACAACTGAAAGGAAATTACTATGATAACCTTTGGACAGAGATTAAAGATACTTAGAAAAGAGGGATGCCTTACACAAGCAGATATAGCAGAGCAGCTTATGGTAACGGTACAGACCGTTTCTAAATGGGAATGCGATACGTCCATGCCTGATATTTCTCAGATAGTCCCCTTAGCATCTGTACTTGGTGTAACAACAGATTGTCTCCTTGGAGTAGGAACAGATGAAAAGGCTGACCGAGAAAAAATGCTCGAACAAATAAACGATTTTGGAAAAGCTTATAACTGTGAAACATACGAAAATAACGCAGGGTATAAGGCGTATGAGCTGTATCGAAACTATATTAAAAAATATCCTCTTGATTATTGGGGAAAATTTCATTGTGCTCAGTTTATTCTTGGCTTTTTTGATAACAGCCAGGGTGGTCAAAAATACAAAATACCCGAAGAAGAAGAACAGAAACTTTACAATGTAGGAGTAAAACTTTTGCTTACCGTTATAAACCAGGATAAGGATCCTGAAAGGCTCATACACGCAAGAAGTTTACTCGTAGGCTTTTATCTTTACAAAGACGAATACACAAAAGCTGAGGCTATAGCAATGGATATCCCAAATATATTCGGTCTTCGCAATATGGATATGATAAATATATATGATAAAAAAGGCGAATATGAAAAGTGTCTTGAACTTGCTGAGGAAAACTGCTCGTGGTTTGCAAGTGCTTATATTGACATTTTATGGACACGAGCAAGACGAATTTCCATCTTCGGAAATTCAAGAAAACAGGAAGCAATAGAGGCATGGCGTTATTTAGAAAAAACGATTAGACTGATATATGACCGTAACAAAATTACCGGTTGTTTCAGAAATCTAATAAATGCTATCTGCTACCGTTCAAACGACCACATAGCAATCTCTGAATTTGACAGCTCGCTTACAGCTTGCGAAGAAATAAGGGATCTCACAGTTGAGCATTATAACTATGTTAAAGACAAAGGAGGAGAAAAAAACGAACTCCTTAAGATTAAGGAGATAGCTCAAAACACTTTGAAAAGAAGCTACTTCATCTCCCTCGGAGAACCGGATAACATCATTGACAACGATCCACGATTCAGAAAGTGCCAAGAAGATATTGAGGCTCTCAGCTGATGACGACCTACCCTCCATACACGCAAGAAAACGGCTGCCGATGCAGCCGTTTTCTTAATATAAATCAGAATAAAAAGCGAAAGCGCGATGTTAATTGAAAACCAAACAAGCGAAGAACATACAGCAAACAAAGTGAGTATCTTAGAACATTGTAGTTCAAGCCCTCGGTCTATTAGTATCGGTCAGCTGAAC
>SVRB01000004.1 GCA_015065045.1 Oscillospiraceae bacterium
GCGGCACCTACACCTACAGCAACGGCAACGCCTACACCTACAGCAACGGTGACAGCGGCACCTACGCCTACAGCAACGGCAACGCCGACTCCTACACCGACAGCGACAGCGGCACCTACGCCTACACCTACAGCAACGCCGACTCCCACACCCACACCGACGGCAACTCCTACGCCGACTCCCACTCCTATGAGAACACCGATCGAGCTTCCCGGTATCAGACCAAGATAAATTTTATAATAAAACAAAAAAAGAAGCCTTAGTCTAAAAGACAGAGGCTTCTTTTTAGTTTTGGGTTATCTGATTATGCTTTCCAAAGGCTGTGGAGATTGCAGTATGCGTATACAGCTTCTACCTCGTCGCCATCGCAGATTGAGAAGCAAACCTTGGGTTCATCTGTAGGAGAAAGCGCCTTTCTCTGATTACCGTATTTTGTCTGCAAAGAAACCCATTCTATGTAGTGTTCTTCTGTCATGGGGTGAATAACAGAGCCTACGGTTACGAAAACCTTTCCGTCCTTAACTTCGTATACAGGTACGTGCTTTTCAACAGCCGCATCTGTTGTTCCGGGGATAAGTTTTGTCATTTTCTGACCGCAGCACATAACCGGAACACCTTTATCTTTTACCATAGCGATGATATTTCCGCAGTGTTCACATATAAAAAATTTCTGTTCCATAATTTATTTCTCCTTTTCTGATAAAAACTATTGTATAAATATTATACAATAAACTTAAAAAAGCTGTCAAGTAATTATTAGCAAAAATGGGTTGAAAAAGACTGAAAAAAGGTGTATAATATTGTGTGAATAAAAGCTATAAGGATATAAGACAAATGAATATTGATATAAGAAAAGCAGCTAAAAGTGATTATAAAATAATAAAAAGGCTGTTTGTGAAGGCATTTCCGCCCGAGGAACGCCCACCATTTTTTATGCTAAAAAACAGAGCGCAGAAAAGTAAGGGCGAAATGCTTTCGGTATACGATGAAAATGAATTTATCGGTTTTGCATATATTGTCAGCAGACTTGACGTTGCATACTTGTTTTACTTCGCAATAGAAGAAAGCAAAAGAGGGCAGGGGTATGGAAGCGCTGTTCTGTCCGAGCTTCAAAAGAGATATAACGGAAAGAGATTGTTCCTTGCCCGTGAGCAGCTTGACGAGACTGCCGAAAACTATGATGAACGCGTAAAGAGACATAAGTTCTATCTAAAAAACGGATTTTATGACCTGCCTGTGATGATAAAAGAAGCAAACGTTATTTATGATGTTATGGGAGTAGGCGGAATCGTTACCGCAGAAGAATATGATATGCTTATGACTCAGTGGTGCGGCAGATTTATGCGCAGATTCGTTGATATGAGAATAATAGAAAAATAAAACAGAGTAAAGTAAATATAGTTTGTTTTTAATTAAATGCGAAACTAATATAAGAAAGAGGTAAAATATTATGAAATCACTTTTTGAGATTAAGACCGAAATTCCTTTTGATTTGAATGTGTTTGAATGTATGAAAAAGATAGCGGTTGAATCGTTATCAGGTACAGAGAAAAATCAACACACGCAAGCTATTGTTTTGTTTTCGACGGCGGGAAATAAATACAGCGCAATTATTAAAAACGCATTATCGAAAGAAAGATTGGACGAAAAAGCATTGCTTGAAAAATTGAAGATTGCCAATGATACAGAGATACGATATGTTTTATGTATGTGGCAGGATAACGGAATAGATATTCCTTCCTATAATTCCAGAGAAATGCTTTGCGAATTGAATCCTGAAAATAAGAAATCATTGATATTCGTTATGACAAAGGACGGAGTATCTTTGATAGAATTATCTGCAACAATGAAATAAAAAATACCCCGATATATTTTTATATGTCGGGGGTTTGTTTTTTTGATAATATTTATTTTGGTATTCCGTAAAGGCTTGTTACAGGGTCTTGAAAAAATGGTATTTTAGGCTGAAAAAAGGTTAAAATTATAAATGCTGATGCAATAAGACAGATAAATACGAATGAGGCTTTATTGAACTTACAGCTTGATGTTTCTTGGTTAAATTTACGTGTTTCATAGAGAAAGGCAAATGCCGCCGACACGAAGAATATTGTAATATTTATCCAGTCGGGAGATTTTCCGAATATTCCGTTATACGTGTAAAACAGAACCGGAATAAGCGTTAAGCCGAGAAGTATGCCTTTTAGCTTTACGCGCCAGAAATTGCAGTATTCTTTTCCGAATATAAACCATTCGATAATTGAAAACACGAGCATAGGGAAGAATAAAAGCTTCATATGCTCCCAGGTTGACTCATTTACGGCAGAAAAGGGCGCTGTTAAGATGCTTCCGTTTGTCCAATCGTATAAAAAGTGAAGCAATGTTCCTGCCAACGATGTAAAAGCAAAGCCTACGAATTGCCAAAGATTTACCGTCTTCTTCATACTATACCTTTCGTAAAATACAGTTTTATAACAATTATATTCACCTATTGTTTTAAATATTCAAAAAATAAAAGGCAGTATTGTTTTTTCAATACTGCCTTAAGATTTTTAACAAGTTATTTTATTGAGTCAGGTGCTATTCCCAGTGCTAAAGCTATATAGAATATCGCAACAGTAATGATTGCGTAGATAAGCATCGGTATAACGTTTATCTTTATTATTTTACCCTCTTTACCGCTAACGCCGATGGTTGCGCTTGCAGCAACAGCGTTGTTTATGCATACCATATTACCGATGGCAGCACCCACACACTGCATGGAAACGATAAACGCTGTAGGTAGGCTTAATACTGTTGCCGTATTGAACTGAAGGTTGGTAAATAGGTTCATGGACACGGTTGCCGAGCCCGAAACGAAAGCTCCGAGAATTCCGATAAACGGTGAAATAAATACGTACAGCTCCTTACCGACAGCCGCTAGAGCCGTTGCCATTTGATCCATCATACTGATTCCGTCAGCGTTCTTGTATTTCATAACTTCAACAAGAGCAAGACCGAACAGAAGCGCTAATGCCGCGCCGGATATTTGTTTAACGGTATCCTTCCACGACTGCTTGATTTTCTTGCCGTCCATTTTGTGAATAAAGTTTGTGATCAGAGCAACCAAGATAAAGAACGTACCCGGAAGGTAAGCCCATTTAAGAGTCCAGTTAAGGTTTTCAAATCCCAAGATTTTATTTATACTAACAACAAAAGGAGCTTTTGTAGTAAGAAGAGTTTTTATTCCAAGCTGTGGAATTCTTGTGACTACAAGAATAATTGCAATCAAAACGTAAGGAATCCAAGCTAATAACAATGACATTTTTGATTCAGTAACGGGAGTGACCTTGGTAGTTGCGCGCCATTCATCATTCCACTCGGCAGGATCTCCAAAATCCCACGTTTTTTTGGGAACGAGAAATCCGTTTTTAGCCGCAATAACCGTTGTTACCAACGAAATCAACGATGCCAAGAGAGATGCGAATTCATAGCTAAGCAACGTTGAAGTAAGAACAAGCGTTACTGAGAACGATATACCTGTAAGCAAAGCAAAGGGGGCAGCTTCAAGAGCGGGCTTGAATGACTTTTCTTCGCCGAACATTTTTGTTGTGATCATAAGCACTATGAGGGGAAGAAGGATTCCCATAACCGCATGAGGAATTGTTGTCCAAAGAGAGAACTGTGAAACAAAAGCTTCATCGCCTCCAAGACCTAAAAGGTTCAAGCCTGCAGTTACAGGAGTACCTACAGCTCCGAATGAAACGGCTGTAGAGTCAAATACAAGAGTAATTACAGCGGCAGCCATCGGTGGAAATCCCAAGCATACAAGCAAAGGACCTGCCAAAGCCGCGGGAGTTCCAAATCCTGCAGCGGATTCAATAAACGAACAGAAGCAGAAGCCGATTATACAAGCCTGAACGCGCTTGTCGGGACATATTTTCATAAATCCGCGATTTATAGCAGCAGTAGCGCCCGATGCTTTCAAGGTGTTCATAACCAGTATAGCGCCCAAAATGATGATCAATACTTCGATCGAACTCAGCATACCGTACAGTGTGCCGGCAAGTAGTGCCAAAGCCTCTATATCAAAAAATATAAAACCAAATAATACTGCCATTACAAGAGAAATAAGCAAACACCATTTTGCAGGCCAGTTAAAGACCATCATAAGAACAAGTGTTGCTAAAATGGGGAGAAATGCTAATAAAGCCAACATATTAACCTCCGATATACGCACCCATTTTGTTGAAAAATGTTTTTAAAAAGAAAAAATCCTAATGATAAGTCGTTTTTTAAAGAAAAAACTTAATAAAAATAAGTATATTTATGTTATTATTAATATATTTAAGTTGCAAGGTCATTATATCACTTAAAAAACAATATGTCAACCACATTTATCAGCCATCTAAGCTAATAAATTGCTTGTTCTTATATATTTATTTATAAATGTGGGCGTAAAATAGTAATATATCGTCGTATTACCGTCAATTTATAGTGTAAATTACGGAATATATATTGAATTCTCGGCTTTTTTATGGTATATTTAAACGAGCGTATGTTTAAATTATTATAGTCAAATTATATGATGATTGAATAAAATGACAGAAGATATAGACTCAATATGGTTTTTAAGGGCAGGGATGTTTATGAAAAAGAAAATAACGATCATTGGAGCAGGCGCAGTAGGTGCCACGACAGCGTACGCACTTCTTGCAAGAGGTGCTGCATCCGAGATAGTTCTTATAGATATAAATACAGAAAAAGCGCTTGGCGAAGCTCTTGATATAAGACAGGCTACACCGTTTTTGGAAAACTGTGATATATATGCAGGTGATTACGTTGACGCTAAGGATTCTGACGTTGTTATTATTACGTCCGGCATCGGAAGAAAACCCGGACAGACACGTCTTGAGTTAGTACAGACAAATGTAAAGATAATCGAGAGTATCTCAGCTCAGATTACAAAGTATGCGCCTAACGCTATATATATTCTTGTGGCGAATCCGGTTGATATACTTACTTATGCATTTTTGAAGTACACGGGATTGCCGAAAAGACAGGTATACGGAACCGGAACGGTTTTGGACACAAGCCGTTTGCGTACACGTTTGGCTGAGATATATGACGTAAATAAGCAGCAGGTTTATGCAAACGTACTCGGAGAACACGGTGATACGTCTTTTGTTGCGTGGTCTTCGGCTACTATTGCGGGTGTTCCGATTGATGAGTATCCCAAATCTATTGCAACACCTAACAGAGTTATACCCGAGTATAGTCGCGAAGATGTAGAGGAGTACGTTAAGACTTCGGGCAGTAAGATCATTGCTCGTAAGGGCTGTACGGTATATGCTATTGCAACTGCAAGCTCGCATATTGTAAAGGTTATTGCGGGTGACGCTCAGACAGCGTTGACAGTATCTTCTCTCCACGAGGGAGAATACGGTATCAAGGATGTTTGCTTGAGTTCGCTTTCTCTTGTGGGAGATGACGGTGTAAATTCAATAATTACACAGCCTTTGTCTGACGAGGAGCTTAAGAAGCTTTACGCCTCTGCCGAAGCCTTGAAGGCAGTTATTCGCGGAGTTGGTTTATAATATATGTCAAAAACAAAAGGAGATTCGATAGAATCTCCTTTTGTTTTTGTGAATACTTTTGCAGATTAGTAATCTTGCTGCAACGGTGCCTTCCCCTCGAGGAGAAGGTGTCACGAAGTGACGGATGAGGTGTATTTTGTCTAAGTGAGAATTTTTAGTGTTTGGGGAACCACCTCACCACCCGCTAACGCGGGAGCCTCCCCTCAAGGGGAAGCCTTTTGTTTGAATTTTTACTTGACGAAAGAATTTTGCAATAATGTTAGTCGCATTTGTGGTGGTAGGGCAGATTTACAAGTATCTAATGTTTCAAAGGCTTTCAGTCGCAGAGCAAATAACCGAAATTGCTGGTGATCCCGATTATTATATGACAGAGAAATATCCAATAAACAAAAAAGTTGACGGTTATGTGTGAGTATAGTATAATATAATATACGTAGTGTATTTATAGAGAAATTTTTAGAAGCAGAGGATATTTTATGTTTGAGAAAATAAAGCGTAATTTTGGTTTTGGCTGTATGCGTCTGCCAATGAAGGACGGAGACGTAGACAGAGCTGAATTCATCCGAATGATAGATGCTTTTATGGAGGCGGGATTTAACTATTTTGATACGGCTCACGGATATATCGGCGGAAAAAGCGAAAAGGCTATTCGCGATTGTCTGACTTCACGCTATGACAGAGAGAGCTACGTATTGGCAAACAAAATATCCGATTGGCTTTTTAAAACTGAAGAAGAGGTGCGTCCTCTGTTTGATTTGCAGCTTGAAATATGCGGTGTGGAATATTTTGATTTTTACTTATTCCACGCGCTTAGCAGCAAGTCGTATGCAAAGCATAAAGATTGCAATACGTTTGAGATCGTTAAACAGCTGAAACGAGAGGGAAAGGTAAAGCATATTGCAATATCTTTTCACGATACTGCAGACGTTTTGGATATGATACTGACCGAACAGCCGCAGATAGAGGCAGTTCAGTTGCAGATAAATTATCTCGATTATGATGACCCGACAGTGCAGAGCAAAAAGTGTTATGACGTAGCGGTTAAACACGGCAAAAAGGTAATTGTTATGGAGCCTGTAAAGGGTGGAGCTTTGGTAAATCTTCCCGACGAGGCGGTTAATGAATTTAAGGCGTTAAGCGATGACGCTCCCGTTTCTTATGCATTAAGATATGCGGCAAGCTTTCCTGAGGTGTTTATGGTCCTCTCGGGTATGGGCAATATGGAAATGATGGAATCGAATATCAAGACGATGTGTAATTTTGTTCCTCTTAACTCGAGAGAAATCGAAGCAACCGACCGAGCGCGAGAGATTATTCGTAAATATAGACAGATTCCGTGCACAAAATGCAATTATTGCGCAGAGGTGTGCCCTAAGAGTATTCCTATTTCCGAATTATTTGCGGTGTATAATGAATATGCCTTAGCGCACGTCTCAAGAAAGGATACGTCAAGTCAGTTGTCGGCATTTGACGTTAAGGTAACCGATTGTATTGAGTGCGGAAAATGCGAACATATATGTCCGCAGAATATTGCTGTTAGAGATCATTTCAAGAAGATTGCAAAGGTATGATATAAAAAATCCCCCGTATATTCGGGGGATTTTTATTTATCCTTGGTCAGTATATACACTGTAGCAGTATGCGCCTACGGGGAAACGTTCGTCAGAGCTTTCCTCAATAATGATCCACAAAAACATATTTCCAAATTCCAATCTTCCTTTTATACCACTTTCGTTAAAGACAAATACACCATCCTCTGCGTGCGCTGTAATTTTCAAAAAGGATTCAGTGGTGTTGTGTAACATGTAGTTATCTCTATCGGGGTCGGGATAGTAGTATGTAAAGGTATATCTGAAATTGACGTCCATTTGTGTGTCTGTTACGTTTTCAAAGTTTGCGTAAGTATAGCTATACGAAAGTTCTTTTCCGGTGGTTCTTTCCATATTAGCGTGTTTGCGCCAGGTTTGGTTTATACCGGATTTTACAAGATCCTCTGTTGTTTTAGTCAAAGGAGTATAGGTTATTCCGGATATGTTCCTGGTATGCTCGTAGGCTTTAAAGGGCTCAGGATAACAGAAGTAGTCATTATAATATATTTCCATTGACTCCTCATAGGTGATTAGTTCGGTCTTTCCGTCCTTTGTCAAATAGCGGTTGCCGTTTTTTGCTAATAAAATAGAATAAATATGATTGTAATCTCCGTTTTTTGTAAACTCGTACAGGCTGTGTTCCACTTCATTATATTCCACTTTGTCTACGTGGATAAGACCTTGGTCGTCAAGCCAGCAGGTCTCGTTTGAAAAAGCAGCCAACATTACAGGGGTACCGTTCTTTTTTGTGAATATGGCTTTAATACGGTAATCCTCATTCATAAGAATCAGTTCGTCTTGACCATCGCCGTTAAGGTCGATCTCGTCATATCCAACGTAGTAATGATCGCAATAAGAACCATACAAAAGAAGGTTGTAGTAATCAAATGCAACGTCATCAGGGAACGAAAAGAGATTATCATAATTACCTCTGGTCCATTCTGTTGTATCAAATTTATCCAGACAGGTAGAGATTGACTTGTAGGTATTAAGGATATTTGAGTAGCTGGAGAAATCCGCTACAGGCAGATTTTTGTTTGTTTTATTGTCTGCCAGAGGGAGATGGATTCGAGGAGCGGATAATTTGAAATCGGAGTATCCCAGTTTGTTAGCCTTATCATATTCTCGAATAAGCTCATCGTAAGTTTGCTCGTCAATTATAATACGTTTGCCGTTAACTATCTGAAACAGTTCAAGAATTTTACTCTTCTCAGCGTCGCGGACTCTACCGTAAACAGAGTCGTATGCCATTTTATCTCCGTCTACGCGGCAAGTATAAAATGTGTTTTCTACAATATTACCGTTTTCAGAGCTACGCACCATAAAAAAACGGTTTCTTGGGGCGAAATAAATTATGTCACCAGAGTTATTGTTAGCTTCCAACAAGATCGGCTTTCCGTCAGAAATAGTGAATATACCTTGAATAAATGTGGATTTTGTCATAAGAAGTAGTTCAAGAGTACCGTTGCCATCCATATCTTTATATCCATATCCCATATTATAGGCGCCTTCCGCACTTCTGCAGGAATTGACGATACCGTGGAGAGTTTTTGCAATTTCAGCTTCGCGTTTGTCCATGCCTTTTGTGTCAAGCTTAGGTAATTCCTCACCGTTATATTTTGCGGTCAGAAGCTCTGTGTATTGAGAGATTATATCATCGTATAATTCTTTGTCGGAAACTTGCTGAGGCTTCTGCTTACAGGAAACTACCGATAAAAGCAGACATAAACAGATGGTGATAAATAAAGTTTTTTTCATGATATTTCCTCTCTTTCGTCTGTTGTATAGACAAAATATTAGTTATGTCTTTTGTTTGTTATGTTATAATGATGTTCTTAAAGTTTTTATAAAAGGAGTGAGCGCCTACGGGGAAACGTTCGTCAGTGCTTTCCTCAATAATGATCCACAGATATGCATTTCCAAATTCCAATCTTCCTTTTATACCACTTTCGTTAAAGACAAATACACCATCCTCTGCGTGCGCTGTAATTTTCAAGAAGGACTCGGTTTTATCCACCAAGTAGTAATTGTCTTTGTTGGGGTCGGGATAGTAGAAGGAAAAGACGTATTTGAAATTCATACCCAACTGTGTGTCGGTTGCGTTTTCAAAGGTTACATAGGTTGAACTTTTTGCGCCAGACTTTCCGGTGGCTTCTTCCATATCGGATCCATTGTACCATGTTTCCTCAAATCCTGCCTTAACTATATCATCTGTTATTTCAGTAAAAGGGGTATAGTTTAATTTTGATACGTTTCTGGTCTGCTCGTTTGGATCTAAAATTTCGGGATAACAGAAAAATATATCTTTATATTCCAACGACTCCTCAAATGTAACAGGTTTGGTCTTGCCATTTTCGGTATAATAGCGTTTGGTTTCTGTAATAAGAAGTGAATAAAGAAGATTATAGTCACCGTTTTTTGTAAACTCGTATATGCTGTATTCCAATTCAGTGCCGTCATTGCGATCTACGTGAATAAAGCCTTGTTCATCAAGCCAACAGGCTCCGCGAAGAAACGCGTCTACTAATACAGGCACACCGTTTTTTTGAGTAAAAATAGCTTTAATGTTGTAATTCTCAGTCAAAAGAACCAGTTCGTCCTGTCCGTCACCGTTAAGGTCGATTTCGTCATATCCTAAAAATAAGTCTTTACCATAAGCACCGTATATGAGTCGGTTGTAGTATTCAAAAGATAGGTCATTTGGGAATGTAAATAGGTTGTCATAGACACCATTGATCCAGTTGAGATAACTGAAATCATCTACACAAGTAGAGATTGTTTTGTAGGTCTTGAGAATTGCGGAGTAGCTTGAGAAATCTGCTACCGGCAGATCTATATCTGTATCGTTATTTACCAAAGGAAGATAGATGCGAGGAGATGATAATTTGGAATAAATATAACCCGGATTAGTAGCCATACCATATTCTTCATACAGTTCATCGAAGGTTTCTTCGTCAATTATAATACGTTTACCGTCAACAATTTGGAATGTTTCAGTAGTTTGTTTTTTCTCTCTGTCATAGATCGCACCATAAACAGAGATGTATTCCATTTTATCTCCGTCTACGTTGCAAGAATAAATTGTATTTTCTTCGATGCTGCCGTTTTCTATTGAACGCATTATATAAAAATGATTCTTTCGAGCGAAAAATATGATGCCGTCGGGTTCGTAGTTAGCTTCCAATAAAATCGGCTTTCCGTCCGAAATGGTGAAGATAGCTTTAATGGTTGTATATTTTGTCATAAGAAATAGCTCCGGTGTGCCGTTGCCATCCATATCCTTATATCCATATCCCATATTATAGGCAGATTTCTTGTCTTTACAAGCGCTGACAATACTGTGGAGAGTTTTTGCAATTTCAGCTTCGCGTTTGTCCATGCCTTTTGTGTCAAGCTTAGGTAATTCCTCACCGTTATATTTCGCAGTGAGAAGCTCGGTGTATTGAGAGATTATATCATTGTATAATTGTTTGTCAGGAACTTGCTGAGGCTTCTGCTTACAGGAAACTACCGATAAAAGCAGACATAAACAGATGGTGATAAATAAGGTTTTTTTCATGATATTTCCTCTCTTTCGTTATTGCCGTTTTCATAGTTATGGTAACATAAAAATACATAATGGTCAAGGATTTCACATTATGAAACAAAGTTAAAACAACAGTGAAAATGGTAATATATTATTATCTTAGAAGTCTTTCTATTTATTAGACGAAGTTTTTTACAAAAACTCTCAGTAAATTTTATATTTTTTAAAATTATTCCGAGAAATTATGCTACCATTGCAGAATAATTGACATTATGTGCATTCCATGTTACAATAAAAAAGATGTAAATTCACGTCTTTGAGAGGAATAAATATATGAAAAAAGGAAATATATTGGCACTTTTGCCGGTTGGCGTTTTTATTGTGCTATATTTAGGATTAGGAATTACCTTTGAGTATATTTTGAAGATTCCTATGGGGTTTTATAAGATTCCAATTGTGGTAATCTTTTTGGTGTCGCTGCTTGTGGCTTGTCTGCAAAACAGAGAAAAAAGCTTTGAGGAGAAGCTGTCTTTGATGGGGCAAGGCGTGGGAGATAAGAATATTATCACCATGCTGCTGATTTTTCTAATGGCAGGTGTTTTCGTAGGTGTGATCGGGAGAAACAGCGCCGAGAGCGTTGCTTATTTTATGCTGTCTATTGTTCCGCCTCGATTTGCAGTTTGTGTAATATTTATCGTTAGTTGTTTTGTTTCCACTGCTATGGGTACCTCAGTGGGAACCATTTCGTTGCTTACTCCAATCGCAGTAGCGATTTCAACGACATCAGGATTTTCCCTGCCGCTTTGCGTAGGTACAGTTATGGGCGGTGCTATGTTTGGCGATAATCTGTCATTCGTTTCTGATACCACGATTGCTGCCTGCAATGGTCAGGGATGCGCTATGAAGGATAAGTTCCGAACGAATTTTGCTATCGTCCTTCCTGCCGCCATTGTAACGCTTGGACTTATTCTCGTATTTTCTTTGCAGGCGGATATTCAGCCTCTGGAAAAAATGTCTTATAATCTCGTTCAGATCATTCCATATCTTTTGGTGTTGATCGGAGGTATTATCGGAATTAACGTGTTTGTTACCCTTTTGATTGGTATCGTAACAGGATGCGTGATCATGCTGGGGACGGGTGCTGTGGGCTTCATCTCGCTTCTTGAGAATATGGGTGACGGTGTTTCGGGTATGTTCGAAACCTCGATGGTTGCCATATTGGTGGCGGCACTCTGCGCTCTGATTCGCGATGCGGGCGGCTTCCAGTCTTTACTCAACGGCATACGTCGTGTGTTCCGCGGTAAAAAAGGCGGACAGTTAGGTATTGGGCTGCTTGTTGGAATGATGGATATTAGCACTGCCAACAATACGGTAGCAATCGTAATGGCAAACCCCATTGCCTCGGAGATGGCGAAGGAGTACAATATTTCTCCCAGAAAGACTGCATCGATCCTCGATACTTTCTCTTGCATATTCCAGGGCATTCTGCCTTACGGTGCGCAGATGCTGGTAGCGCTGTCTGCGGTTAGCACGATGGGATTAAAGCTTGGAGCTTTTGAGGTGATTTCTTACCTGTTCTATCCTATGATGCTGCTTCTCAGCTCTCTGGTGTTTATGTTCCTCATTCCCGATAAAAAATAACGAAAAACTTATAGAATAAATAAAAACGGAAACCGAAAGGTTTCCGTTTTTTTGCGGCTTGAACCAGCAATGCTCTTCCTGAAACAATGGTCGAAACGTGTGTTTGAATATTACAACAAAAAACAAAGGCTGAATCAAGTACAAGTAACTTAATTCAGCCAAAAAAATTATTTTTCCCAAGGGAATACGTATTGCGTAAGCTTAAGCTCGTCACGCACCATATTCAGTTCTTTTTGAACTGACGCGTTTATCGGAACTCCACCTTTGCGCGCAAGTCTTATTTCATACTCTTTTTCGCCCGCGGTATATATTCTGTCAGCGCCGGGAGCTTTCTTAGCAGCTCTCATGCTGCGTGTGATTTCACCTGCTTTTTTACGAGCTGTTTCTTCGCCCATAAAATGCTCAGTATCAATAGCTATAAACCAGTGGCCAAGGTTGTAATGACGGCGATTACCGTTTTCGTCTCTGCCGCTTAAAGCCTTGCCGTACGCTCCGTCTTGCAAAATGGATGCCATAAACTCAACAGCCATAGCAAAGCCATAACCTTTATATCCGCCGAGAGTTTCACCTATTCCGCCTAAAGTGGTAAGCGCCGCAGTACCGCCGTTTATTCTCTTAATAGCTTCTCCTGCGTTGCCCTCTACAGCAGAGCCGTCATCAGCTACTACTGTTCCGACAGGCACGTTTTCGCCTATACGCTCATAATATTCAAGCTTGCCGTTCTGTGTAATTGATGTTGCGCAGTCAAAGTTAAAATCAAAAGCTTCGTCGGTAGGTACGCCGATTGTAAAGGGATTCGTACCGAACATACCCTCAACACTGTTTGTCGGAGCAACAGTGGGACGCGCGTTTGTTCCCGTCATACCGATACAGCCTGCCTTTGTCGCCATTGAGGAATAATATCCTGCGATACCGTAATGGCAAGAGTTACGTACAACGACCATGCCCATTCCATATTCTTTGGCTTTTGCAATAGCCATACTCATAGCCTTGTGTCCGATTACTTGTCCCATACCGTGATGTCCGTCAATAACGGCAGTAGTCGGAGTTTCTTTTATTATTTCAATTTCTGTAACTGCGTTTTGAATACCCGCTTTGATTCTGTCAAGATATACGGGCTTAAATCTGTTTACACCGTGCGATTCAATTCCTCTTTTATCTGCTTCGAGAAGTACGTCGGCGCATATTTTTGCATCTTCTACAGGGATACCGTATCCCACAAATGCGTCTGTAACAAAGTTCGTAATTGTCTCCCAATCTACGACTATCGTTGAATTGTTTTTCGCCATTTATCCATTACCTCCACGGTTTGTTTGATTAACGTTATATCGGTAACAACATATAAGCTGCATCTATATATTTTATTGTAACACATATTGACAAATTCTGCAATACATTATTTAAATTTAAAAAGACTTTACCAATTTTAGACAGTATTCGAATATTATACTTGTAATAAGCATCTGTGTATGCTATAATGAGGTATAGTAAAATATTACTTGTTTCAAGGAGATATAGAACGATGAGTAAAGTAAAAAACGAACCTAAATACAAAAATGGTTTATTGCAGGCAGTAAGAGCGCAGCTTGAACACAGAGCGTTTTGGCTTTATCTGCTTTGCGATGAAGCACAGAAAAGAGGGCTTGACCCCAGAGATTTCGGTAGCGCGGCAGTAAAGAGATGCGGACTTTCTCAGGGAAATGACCTTGTAAAAAAGGGTAAGACAGATAGCTTGAAGGGACTTCGCAAGACGTTGTTTACAAAGGCGGCGCAGCTTGTTTTCGAGATGGATATTATTGAATCTACAGACGATAAGCTTTCGATAGATTTTCACTATTGTCCTCTTGTAAAGGCTTGGCAGAAGGCGGGCTGTACAGACGAAGAAATTGCAATGCTTTGCGATATTGCTATGTGCGGTGACCACGGTATCGGCGAATGTTACGGAAGCGTACTCGACCTTCCTAAGTGTATTGCAAAGGGCGACGATATTTGCTCCCTCCGCTACCACAAAAAGACAGAAGAAAAGTAAAAAAAGCACATAACAGACTAATAAATAAAGGAGTTTTGAGATGTCTATTAAATTGCAAAAAAAAATTAGATTTGTGCCTGCTTTAAATTTTTTTGTAACCGGTTTTTCACTTATTAAAGCATACCGTAGCAGTAATCAAGCTCGTGTTGCAGATATGTTAAAAATTGTGTTAGTTGGGTTTATATTAATGTTTTTAGTGAATATTCCGCAGATAATTCTCTTAGAATTTATTGAAAATGCAGTGTTCACAAATGTTCTGTCACTCATTTCAAATTATGCTACACTTTTTGTGCTCTCATCGTTTTTTATTATGCAACAGGAAAAATATTTAATGAATGACGGCAAATAAGTGGGGATAGATTTGTTTTTCATAACCTACGATCAAAAAAACGACGAAATGTACATACCATATTTTCACTTGATGTAAAGGAGATTTGTGATGAAAAAAGTACAAATTCCTGCCGACATAAAAGCTTATGTAAACAGAAAAGTTATAAAAAAGATAATTTGTTGGGCGCTTTTGACTTTGGGGATTGTTTTGTTGATCACTTTGTACGGTGAAAAATGTTTTCATCGTTTAGATGATACGACGAAGCATATTATTTACACATTGCTTGCTTTATCGCCTGTTTATATTTTAAAAATGTATAGATTGATCGATAAATCGTGGTGCGGAGAATTGGTTGATATTGAGATTCGGTACACGACCGATAGTAATAGAGGTTTTAAGCCCACTCTCGAAACGCTTTATACAAAAGAGACTGTGATTTTTCATGTAAAAGTTGGTGACAAGATCATAAAACGAAAAGCATACGAAAACGCTGCAAAAAACAGTAATATTTCTTCGTGCTATCGAAAGGGAGATTTTGTAGCGCATATATATGGTACTGATTACATTCAGATTATTAACGAAAAAGCTGAAAATGTAATTTGTGTTGTGTGCGGCTTATCAACTCCCGGAAATTTCGAAGAATGCCATTCCTGCCACCATACACTTAAGATAAATGTTGAAGAATAAATTTGCAGACAACAAAAAAACTTATATAAAAAACACGGGAATCGAAAGATTCCCGATTTTTTGTATTACTAAACTAATCGTGTATAAAATCAACTTAAACTAAACAGTGCGGTTATTGTAATTTAATCTACTCTTTGTTATTATGTAGTTAGAATAAGCGCTTCAACTTTTTAAAGGGAGTAATAATAAATGAAAATTATATTAGGCAAACAATTAAAAAAATTACGCAGGATAAAAGGTAATACCCAAGAGGAATTGGCTGAACACCTCGGAATTACTATGCAAGCTATTTCAAAATGGGAACGAGAAGAAGGATTTCCTGATATAACGTTTTTGCCTGCTATTGCTTCATATTACGGTGTAAGTGTTGATGAGTTGCTTGGTGTCGGAAAAGCTGAAAAAGAAAAAAAGATAAAAACCTACCATGATAAAAATTTGGAACTTTTTCGCGAGGGCAAAAATTCAGAGCGTGTGGCTTTATGTCGTGAAGCAAATAAGGAATTTCCCGACGAGTTTTCGCTGTTGTATAATTTAATGTACGCATTGCAAGCCGAGGATATAAACAAAAATGCCGATGAAATTATTAAATATGGCGAAAGAATATTGGCGGAATCTACTGATAATCACCTAAGGAGTGGCGCGATCCAATCTTTGAGCTTTACTTATTATTTCGCAAAGGGTGATGCGGAATCTGCTAAGAAATATGCTTATATGGCAGGCATATATAGCTCTACAGTTAATGAAATAATGCCGCGCTTGCTTGAGGGAGAAGAGGCAGTTGCGTTTTGTCAGACAAATATACAAACGCTTTTTGATATGATTTGGGGTAACACAAACACTATGTGTTGGAAAGGGAAATATTCCGCAGAAGATAAGATAAAAGCTTATACATTTGTGCTTGATTGCTTTAGATTGCTATATCCGGATGGCAATTACGGTTTTTATCATATAAGGGTAGCTGATTGCTATAAAGAATTGGCATATAGCTATCTTGAGCTTGGGAATGATGAACAGATGTTTATTTGCCTTGAAAAATCAGCGGAACATTCAATAAAATTTGACACAAGAAAAAATGGAATAAATACTGCATTTATGGTTAATAAGGTTAAGCAATCCGTAGATGATTCCTATAAGGATTATCCTGAAAACAAATCGGGATTGCTTTTAAAAGCTTTAAAAAAAGATAAATTTGCGCCTTTTTACAACGATCCTCGCATGATAAGAATTCTTGAAAAGCTAACTGAGGTTGCAGTTATATAATAATTTATTTTTATGCTTCGATATTGTACTCTTGAACCGGCGCTGACCTTCCTGAAACATTGGTCGAAATATGGCGCTCGTTGCTCCTGCAGTCTGTATTAGGACAAATGTTGCCGTAGAATAGTTCCTCAAGTATTGATCTCATATAATTATCCTCCTAAAAGTAGTTAGGATAATTGTAACGTGAGTTGGCACTTTTGCGAATGGGGGAAGAATGTTGTTTGCGGAAAAGTTGCAATAAAATGTAATACTAAAAATGTATAAATGCTGTTGAAAGAAGTAGTGCTCTATGGTATAATGAAATTACAAGGCAGAAGAATAACTATATCTGATTATTATGGACATTCTGGGACAAAAAAATTCAAATGAATTGAAGATTCATTTGATTCCTCTAAACTTACTTTGATGGAAATAGGTTAACTCCCATTCAATGATTGTTTTCTGTATATATTATCAATGACTATCTCTATGCTTCCATTGAGGAAACTGACACATTGCTTTTAGATTTTCCCGTCGATGAACCGAAATCGTGGAAAAACTTAACACTATGTTTTTGCAAAATTTGATGTGATGTCCCTTGACAATCAAGGTATTGCTAACTAATAAAATTTTTGGGGGTATTATTTTGTCAAAATTAAAATTTGAAAATCATGCTACTTTTCCAAATAATATTCATTGGGAATTACTAACCTCACGACAAAGTGAATTATATTTTCGTCCTGATGATATCCGTAGTCCGTTTGCAAGGGACTACACTCGAATCCTCCACTCGATGGCTTACCGTCGACTTAAACACAAAACCCAAGTTTTTTTCAATATTGATAATGACCATATATGTACACGAATGGAACATGTTGCACACGTTGAATCTGTGAGTTCGACGATTGCTAGAAGACTTGGATTAAATGAAGAACTTACAAAAGCAATTTCAATGGGACATGATTTGGGGCATGCTCCATTTGGACATCAAGGAGAATCTGTAATAAAAAAACTGTGCAATAAGTATTTGAATCAAAGTTTTTGGCATGAACAAAATGGTTTGAGATTTGTTGACAAAGTGGATTTACTTGAAGATAACTATAAGTCTTTTAAAAACCTGAATTTAACATACGCGGTGAGAGATGGCATCATATCTCATTGTGGAGAAGTAGATGAAAACGGAATTTTCCCTAGGAGTATAGACATTTCTATTGATGATTTTAATGAAGCGGGAAAATACCAAGCCGTTACATGGGAGGGGTGTGTAGTTAAAATTGCAGATAAAATTGCTTATGTGGGTCGTGATATAGAAGATGCGATGAATCTTGGTTTTTTGGATCAAACAGCACAAAATACTCTTTTGCGAATGGCACAAGCTAATGATCAAAATGTATTAAACACGACTGTGATCATGCATAATATGATTATTGATATCTGTAACAACAGTTCCCCCAAAAATGGTATTTGCTTAAGTCACAAATTCAATCAACAATTAAAAGATATTAAAGCATTTAATTACGAACACATCTACAATCACCCACGTCTTGAACCTTTTAAACACTATTCTGAACTTGTTATTACTCAAATATTTGAATCACTTTTAACTATGTATGACGGAAAACACACTTGGAGTATGTTGAATGAAAATCGATGTTTTACACCTCAACTGGTAGATTCTTTTGAAAAATGGTTAGCTCGTTACTGCAATGTTAGCATAGTTCCAAATGGCGAATTAAAAGATTTGGCATTGAGTTGTACAAATGAAAAAATATATAAAAACTTGGAAACAAAGGAATTATACATCCAAGCAATAATAGATTATATTTCTGGTATGACTGATCGGTTTGCTATAGTGCTCTTTAATGAATTATTGCAGTTTTAAAATTAATGTTTTGTATTTTTATGTAGAAAAATAGGATGTTACACACATTTGCGTAGCAAATTGCGTAACACCTACACAAAAACTGCGTAGCAGGTAAGAAAAAAGAGGCTATAAATAGTAGCCTCAAAAAGTTCAAAAAAGCTTATAGGTAAAATAAAAATCGGGAATCGTTTGATTCCCGATTTTTGGTCTAAGTGACTGGACTTGAACCAGCGACCACAACCGTGAACCCCCAAAGCTCGATAAACTCGCTTCGGGGAACCCCTTCACCACCCCCTCTGCGCTCCGCGCAGGGCGTGATCTCGGACACTGCTTCAAAACCAAGCATATAAAACAAAAAAAGCTGACGGGCTATTGCCCATCAGCTTTTTATGGTCTAAGTGACTGGACTTGAACCAGCGGCCTCTACCACCCCAAGGTAGCGCTCTCCCAGCTGAGCTACACCTAGTCAACAGACCGTATTATAGCACATCTGTTTCAAATAGTCAAGACCTCATTGAAAATATTTTTTGCTTTTTATTGATTTTATTCCATTTTTTATTTATTTGTCTAAAAAAATCAGTCGTTGTCGCCTTTCATCGCACTCAATTCCTGCATAAAGCTTTCAATATCGTTAAAATTTCGATAAACCGAAGCATATCTTACGTAAGAAACCTCATCAATATCGCGCAGCTTTTCAAGCACTCTGCGGCCTATCTCCGACGTATGTACCTCTGTCTTGAACGAGTTACGCAAGTCAACCTCAATCTCTGTTATAATTCTCTCCATATCCTTAAGTGTAATCATCGAACGCTTATAGCAAGCCTTATCAAGTCCGTTCAAAATCTTATTTCTGTCAAAAATCTGTTTCGTTCCGTTCTTCTTTATAACAATGATCGGCACAGTCTCGTGCACCTCAAACGTTGTAAAACGTCTTCCGCAAGAAAGACATTCTCTTCTTCTTCTGATCTCAGAATCGGTCGGTCGGCTGTCTATTACCTTACTTACTGCATTTCCGCAAACAGGACATTTCATAAAATCACTCCTATTTTTATATTCCCTTTACAGTAAAATTATAACATAACACCAAATATGGTGTCAAGCCTTTTTTCTTTGCACAACATATTGTAACTTAAAACAACTTTAAATAAATAAAAACACATACAAACAAAAGAGGCAAGGTTTATTGATTTTAGGTGCATAATATGGTATAATATTTTATCAAAATAAATAATCGGTTAAGTTATTTTGCATACAAAGCCGATAATAAAAAATAAGAGGTGCGCTATGATTAAGCATATTGTAATGTGGAGATTTAAAGAAGAAGCAGAAGGTAGAACAAAGCTTGAAAACATGGAGCTTGTAAGAGACAGACTCTATGCGCTTGTGCCCATTGTTCCTCAGATCAAAAAGATGGAAATCGGATTTGATTTCAGCAAGACACCTATGTCATACGATATGATTCTCTATACTGAATTTGAAACAAAAGAAGATCTTGATATATACGCAGTTGACAGCGAACACGCAAAGGTAAAGGTTATCGTTGCAGCGACAACAGAAGCTCGCGTTGTGCTTGATTACGAGGCATAATATTACAAAAAGCGATGAATAATATCGATTTTATTCAGATACCAGACGAGAATAAAATTAAATACAGAAAAACCGTTGACGTTATCGCGATCGGACTATTGCTCCAGACACTACTATCAGAAGGCAGTTCTTATCTGTTTTTGGTACTGTCGGGGGCTTTTTCGGCATTTGGACTTACTAAGGGAAGTATTGCTTACAACAACATAAGCTCGGGAGCCGATATTATAGTATACGCTTTGGTATTTCTTCTTCCGGCTTTGTTTATACTGAAATACGCGCCCGAGAAGAACAGCAGTATAGGCAATAAAATAAAATTGCCGAAGAATTTTATATCTGTTTTATTTGCGTTTCTCGGATGTATTGCTGTTTGCGGAAGCATTACAGCCATAATAAAAGTATCAATTGAAGAAATTGGTATAGGTTTTCATACCTTTGAATTTACCATCCCCCACGATATATTGGGAACAATATTGTTTATTGTTTCCTCAGCGGTAATACCTGCGATAGTCGAGGAGCTTCTGTTCAGAAAAGCCATTCTCGGAAATCTCTTGCCGTACGGTAAATGGTTTGCTGTAATTTTATCATCTGTATGCTTTTCGCTGATGCACAGAAATCCATCTCAGACTATATATACTTTTGTGGGAGGAATCATTCTTGCTGTTGTAGTTATAAATAGCAACTCTGTTTTTCCTGCGATGCTCTTGCATTTTTTGAATAATTTGTTATCGGTCGTTTATATGCTGATATATGAATACGCGAGCGAACAGACATATTTGCTTGTAGTATCGTGTATTGATATTGTTTTGCAGCTTTGCGGAATTATTTTCGTATGTGTATTGTTTGGAAAAGGTTTTTTTGAGCTTGAATCGCACTCTGACGGACTTACGTTTTCTCCGACAAAAAATCTTGTCAGAATCTATTTTGTAGTATACGTTTTATATTCTTTGTTTTTATCATTAAGGTGGGTATACGCTATATGAACGAATATTTTGTTGAACAGACAAAAGAATATGATGAAGCTGAAGCTATAGAATTTATGAAGGCTGCTATTGAACAGGCTAAAATGGCTGCTGACATCGGTGAAGTTCCTGTTGGCGCTGTTGTTGTATGCGACGGAAAAATCGTATCGGCGGAGTTTAATACAAGAGAAACGGGGAAGAATGCGCTTCACCATGCGGAAGTAAAGGCTATCGACTCGGCTTGTAAAGCGCTCGGCGGTTGGAGATTGCATAAGTGTGATCTATACGTAACGCTTGAACCCTGCCCGATGTGCGCGGGTGCTATTGTAAATGCGCGTATAAAGAGGGTGATCTTCGGTGCTTTTGACAAAAAGGCGGGCGCATTCGGAAGCGTTATAAATATGAATGACTTTCCTCTTAATCACAAGCCTGAGATACACAGCGGTGTATGTATAGATGAGTGTTCACAGCTTTTGTCGGATTTTTTTGCAAATCTGCGAAAGACTAAAAATAGTTAAGGGTACAACTATGGAACAAATTAAGATACTGTACGAGGACAAGCATATTGTTATATGCGTAAAGCCTCAGAACATACTGTCACAGCAGGACGGTAAGGGCTCTCCTGATATGGTGAAGGCTCTCGGAGAAATGACGGGAGCTGACGTAAAGGTCGTACACAGACTTGATTTTGGTGTTGGCGGCGTTATGGTGTATGCAAAAAGTGATATTGCCGCATCAAGACTGTCCGAGTGCGTCAGAAACAAGAGCTTTGAAAAGGAATACTATGCTATAGTTATGGGCAGACCCGAAGAGGACTTTGGTGTCTATAAGGATCTTTTATTCAAGGACTCGTCAAAAAATAAGACTTACGTTGTTGACCGAATGAGGAAAGGCGTTAAAGAAGCAAGTCTTGAATATAAGGTTATTGATGCAAAGGAAACCGAAAAGGGAGATATGTCTCTTGTGTGGATAAAACTGCATACGGGCAGAACACACCAGATAAGAGTACAATTTGCCTCAAGAAGGACGCCCCTTTACGGTGACGGTAAATACGGAAGCAAAACGTCCGACAAAAAGACGGCGCTTTGGTCATACAGACTGACGTTTTTGCATCCTATAACTAAGAAAATTATCAGTTTTTCGGATATACCCGACGACTCGTTCCCTTGGAACGTTTTTGATTTTTCCGATAATAGATTGTAAATAACAAGCATCATATATTTATTATGCGAGGTGTTATTATGGCAAAAAAGAAAAAAGAAATATTAGTAGGTATTTTTGGGCTGCGACGCGGAATTTCATTTATAAAGAATTTCAAACGAATTGAAGGCGTAAGGATCGTTGCAGTATGCGAAAAGATTGACGCGGATATTGAAAAAGCAAAAGAATTTCTCCCCGAAGATACAAAGATATTTAAAGATTTTGATGAGTTTATTGATGTGAAAATGGATGCCGTTGTTTTGGCAAACTTTTTCCACGAGCACGCAAAATATGCCATTAAAGCACTTGAAAAAATGATACATATATTGAGCGAGACGACAGCGGCGCCTACTCTTGCTGAGTGCGTACAGCTCTGTCGCGCTGTTGAAAAATCTAAGTGTAAGTATATGCTTGCCGCTAACACGTCGTGGATGCCCGGAGTATTCGAGCTTCAGCGTTTGTATAAGCAGGGTGTTATCGGTGATGCAATATACGGCGAGGCTGAATATTTACATCCGGCTGAAGCGTTGCCTTACGGATTTAAAAACAGGTCTAAAGAATTGTATACACATTGGAGAAAGCATCTGCCGAGAACGTTTTATAATATGCACTCACTCGGAGCATTGATGGAAATAACGGGATCGGTTCCCGTAAGAGTTTCGGGAAAGGCTTGTTTCTCGCCTAAATATGCGGAAAATATGGGTCAGCCATACGTTGGAGACGGTTCGGGAATCTCTATCACTGAAATGGACAACGGCGCTGTATTTACGGCAACGGGATGTTCTTCTATGGGACCTGTCAGCAAGTGGTTTAGACTTGCTGGTGACAGAGGTAATATTGAAACATTACGATTTGATCAAACGGGTGTTCGTATTGACTATATGAAATTTGCCATTCCTGATAATGACGAGGCAAACGCAAGTAAATCATATTATCCCGATACAGCAGGCTCAAGCGGTATTTTTACTGACGAGGAGATAAAATACGCTGATTTGCCCGAAGCAACGAAAACGGGACATGCAGGGCATTGTGATTTCTGGTTGACACTATATTTTATCAAATACTTACGTGATGAAGTCGAGCCATTTTTTAACGTATATCGCGCAACGGCTCTTTCTGCTGCGGCGATTCTTTCCTGGAGAAGTATTTTGAATAAAGGTAAGGAGTATGATATTCCCGATTTTACCGACAAAAGACGTCGCAGAAAATATGAGAATGATAATCTCTCGCCTTTTCCTGATGAAAACGGAAACGTTGGACTTCCTTGCTCGAGTAAGGATTATAATCTTTTCAAAAAATATAATATTGAATAAAAAATAAGGGCGGACAATGTGTCCGCCCTTATTTTGTTAATTTTTTTGTTTTCGTCAATAGAGAATTTTTTCAAAAAGTAAAATAAGAAAAATCTATTTAATTTTTTGCGGAGTCAAGAGGAGCTTTTTTTCAAAAAGCACCTCTTGTGTGGGTTCGGGAGCAAGGCTCCTGATTGTTTGTGCTCTAAAATCCGTAGCTATAGCTCATATAAATAATGGTTGTCGCATATAATTATTCATAAAATATTTGAAAAATATTAGTTGTAAATACAATAATGAGTATGTTATACTAATTAGTGTGTATTGTTAGATTGGAGAAAGAGTGAAAGAGATATTTTCTTCTTTTTTTGAAAAAATGACCTCTCTTACGATGATGCTGAGCGGCGCTTTGTGTGAAGAAAGGTGTGTAATTACTCCTGAATCGGCTTTGGAAAGGTCGCGGATGCTTCGGAATGAATGTGTTGAACGCGCTGAAAAACAGTTTATAACACCTATTTGCAGAGAGGATATAGTGACGATATGTTTGAAAATACATAGGCTGAACTGTAATATATACGATATTCTAAAAAATAATTTATATGAGTTATCAAGCCGACGCTTTACTTTGGAAATAACTGAGCTATACAAGCTATGCCGACGTTTGCACGGGGTGTTTGAGAATGGCTTTCCAAAAAAATATTCAGATGCTCTTGACGTTGAATATATATTAAAATCGAAAGCAACAGAGAAAAGCAGGTATAATTATACGGAATTTATGTATGAACAGCTGCTTTACAGCAGGATAAAATCCTGTTATGATGCTGTAATTGATATTTTGGAGCTTGTAGTTGTCACGGTTATAAAAAATACATAAAACATAGGACGGATAATATGTTCGGATACGTAAAACCGGAGTCGCGTGAATTAAAGGTAAAAGAATACGAGCTTTACAAGAGCGCATATTGCGGACTCTGTCGTGTTATGGGCAAACGTTACTCTTATATATATAAAATGTCTTTGAGCTATGATTTTGTGTTTATGGTTCTTTTAAGACTATACGCTATGCCGGAAGATGTTTCGTTTTCACAAAAAAGGTGTATTGCTCATCCTTTGAAAAAGAAAACGATGATGGATTGCAATTCAGCTCTTGAGACGGCTTCCGATATTGGCGTGATAATGCTGTATCACGATTTTCTGGACAAGATAAAGGATAAAGACGGTATAAAATCATTAGTTTGCTATCTTACGATGCCTGAGCTTAAAAGATTACGCAAAAAGGCGTGTAAGAATGAAAAAATAAAGGACTTTGACCTTTTTGTTGAACAGAAGCTGAACGAGTTATCTGAGATAGAAAAAGAGAATACGAAATCCATCGATATGGCAGCTGAGAATTTCGGAGAAATACTCGGAGAGGCATTGTCTATCGGGTACGATGGAAGTTTAAAAAGAACGGTATATGAAATTGGCAGAAATATCGGCAAATGGGTATATATCATAGATGCTTTGGACGATATAGATGTTGACGAAAAGAAGGGCAACTATAATCCGTTTTTATTGGTATTCGATAGTTCCGACGAGGCAAAAAAACAGGGTAATATGATAAAGACTGCCATGTTGAATATTCTCTCGGATTGTGATAAAGCTTTTGCTTTGCTTGAAAATTCCGACAGCGGAGTATATAATATCCTTACGAATATAATCAGGCTCGGCAACGTCGAGACTGTTGACAAAATACTTAAGAAGAACGGCTTTGTTTTGACAGAAACATAAAATATGTTTTTAATCGAAAAGGAGTTATTTGAAAATGACAGATCCATATAAGGTGCTCGGCGTATCAAGAAATGCGACCGATGAAGAAATAAAAAAAGCTTACCGCGAGTTAGCGCGTAAATATCATCCCGATAACTATGTAAATAACCCTCTTGCTGACCTCGTTGAAGAAAAAATGAAAGAAGTAAACGAGGCTTATGACCAGATCCAGAAGGAGAGAAGCGAAAACCGTTATTCATACGGTAATTCGACAGATGGCGGTTATTCGACGTATACAGGTGAATTTATACAGATTCGCGAGCTTATAAGAATGGGCAGACTTTCTGAGGCGGAAACCATGCTTAACTATATTCCTAACTCGGACAGAAACGGGGAATGGAACTTCCTTAAGGGCTGTGTGCTTGAGAGAAGAGGCTGGTATTTTGATGCTCAAAAGTTTTTTGAAGCAGCGTGCTATATGGATCCTGATAACCTTGAATATCAGGACGCATTGAAGAAAATAAAGAACAGCGCTAATTCGTTTGGTGGTTACAGAGCCTCAAATGTTGACAGGACAGGCTGTTCGATGTGCGACGTGTGTATGTCACTTATGTGTGCTGACTGCTGTTGTGAATGTCTTGGAGGAGATTTTATACGTTGTTGCTGATAAATAATATGTCAAAGAAAAAGAAAAATCATAATATTCATAGACATAAAAGATGTATATCGAAGTCACAGAAATTGTCTTTTTCGGCAATTATGTGCGCATTGGGGGTAGTAATTCTTTTAGTCGGCTCGATTATTGAGTTGGTCGATATTACTATGGCTGCGATTGCGTCCTTTCTTATCATAATTTGTATGATTGAGTTAGGCGGTTATATGCCTTGGCTTGTCTATGCCGTAACCTCTGCTTTGGGATTTTTATTGTTGCCAAATAAGACGGTAATGATGATCTATATTTTGTTTTTCGGCTTTTATCCCATACTGAAAAACTATTTTGAAAGACTTAGTCCCATATTTAGCTGGATAGCAAAATTTGTTGTTTTCAATATTGCCGTAGTATTTTATTACTTGGTTATAGAAAAGCTATTTTACGTAAATGCTGATTCTGTAAAGTCATATTTACTTGTTCTTGTAAACGTGATTTTCTTTACGTTTGATCTTACGTTAACGCTTTTTGTTACAGCGTACGTAAGAAAACTTCGTAAGCTTTTTCAGATTCATAAATTTTTTAAGTGAATATAAGATAACAAAAAGCCCTCACCGGTCAGGTGAGGGTGTTTTTTTATATCATTTTCTTAGTTTAAATATTCTCCGTAACAGAGGAACGAATATACGCGGTGATTTTACGATAACTATTTTCAAAAGAATAACCCCCTTGTTATTTTTGCAAAATGTAGAGAATGCCGGCTGCAATTATAACCACAGCTTCAATTACAGCCAGAAAATACGTAGGCAGGAAAAACGCCAAAAGGATTCCGCACCCGAATGACAGAATTATAAAGCCGAGCATTTTTAAAAGCGAGTTTTGTCCGCACATTTTCAGAAATCTCCCTGATAAAGTTTCTTTTAGTACAGTATATGTTTTTTATAAAAAAGTGTTATTTTGATTTTTGACGGCAATTTCATAAAATCTAAAATCCTATGCCCGTATAATCTCCAAAACCCTCGCCGAATACCTCTTTTGCCTCGCAAATAATAACGAAAGCCTTATCGGAATCGATAGACGCTACCGTTTTTTTCATAAGATAAATTTTGCTCTTTTTCAATGCGCAGATAATTATTTCTTTGTCTTTATTGAAAAATCCGCTTTTTCCGTTAAGTATGGTAATGCCAAAGCCAAGCTTTAAAAGCGCATCGCTTATTTCTTTGTTTTTGTCACTTATAATATATGCCACCTTGCCGTCTGATGCTCCGTAGATTATTGAATCAAGCGCCATATTTGAAATATAAATAGCAATAATACCGTAAAGGGCGCTATCAAGCTTTCTGAAAAACAATGCATAGAAGAATATTACTGTTAGGTCTATAATAAGGCAGACCTTTCCGATGGAAAGCTTTTTTATTTTGTATTTCAAAAGCTTTGCCAATAACTCCGTTCCGCCGGTGGTTGCACTTTTTTTCATTAGTATTCCGAGTGATCCGCCAAGGAGAAGGCTTCCAAAAATGCAAGCCAAAAAATTATCGGTTTTAGGAAACGTAAAAAATACAGTTAAAGTGTCGATAATCACCGACGTGAAAAATATCGAAAAAAATGACGCGACCAAAAGCCGAAATCCCTCTTTTTTGAATCCGATAAGGAGTAACGGAAGATTTAAAACAAAAACTGTTGTTCCTATAGGTATAACAGGGATAAAATGATTTATAATTTGTGAGATGCCTGTAAATCCGCCCATAGCAAGACTGTTTGATTGAAAAAAAGCTACGAATGAAAACGAATATAATATGCAACCGAAAATGATGATGAGATAATCTTTGAATACCGATCTTATTTTAGCCAAGGTCAATTCTCCGATCTATACATATATATTGCAATAATCGGGTACACGGACTGAGTCTGTGTACCCTTTTATTACATCATAAAATTACAAAAAGCAAATAAAGATTATAAATATTGACGAATGTCTACGGCAAGGTTGTTTTCGATCGATATAAGGTTTTTTGCCATATTTTTTGAGTTTTCATCTGCAGCTTTATACTGATTAAGATATCGGCTGAGTGATTTTACACCCATATTGCATCCGTCTGTCATAAGGTCGGCAACGGTATTGTCGGAGTCATCAACCATAAGCTTTGCATTCGTTTTTATCCAGGACATTCCTTTTGCCATAGGATTAGGCTGTTTACCGTCATCGCTGAATCTGTTAAGCTCTGTGCGTATCTTACATTCAAGCTCTTCGTGGTCTTTTTTGCTTTCAATAAGCTTTTGTTTAAAATCTTGGTTCCTTACGTTGTCGATTACGTCTTCGAGGGAAGAAATTCCCATTTTTACTCCCGAATCACATTCTCTGAGCAGTCGTATTGTATCGTGTTCTATCATTTTTTTAGTCTCCTTTGGGTTTATTTACAAACAGTATGCCCCAGAAATATATAAAATATTTTTTGTTTTTGGAATGTAAAAAAATAGTGCTTGTAAGATTGGTGGGTATGTGATATAATATTTTTACTAATAATGGGGAGAAAAAATATGAAGATCAAAACGAAGAATATTTCTTTTGAAAAGATTGCGAAAATCAAAAGACCTAAGCATTTTAATCCCGTTAAACCCAATATTTTTTTCAGAACACTTATCAGAGTTTTATCCCAAAAGGATTTGATGGCGACAAAATTTACTTATACTAAGACCGATATGGAAAAGGTGGGTGACGAGCCTTGTCTTATCCTTATGAACCATTCAAGCTTTTTGGATTTTGAAATAGCATATAAAATACTTTATCCGAAACCCTTTTGCGTTGTTGCGACAACCGACGCATTTGTCAGCAAGGGTTGGCTTATGAGACTTATAGGCTGTATTCCTACACAGAAATTTGTAACAGACGTTACACTTATAAATGATATGGAATATGCTTTAAAGACGTTAAAAATTCCCGTTTTGATGTATCCTGAAGCAGGTTACTCATTCGACGGTTGTGCCACCTCGCTTCCGAGAGGCCTTGGCAGACTTTTAAAAAAGCTTGATGTTCCCGTTGTCAGCATACACACTGATGGTGTATTCTTGCATCAGCCTTTATATAATTGTCTCAAAAAGAGAAAAATAAAGGCAAGCGCTGATATAAAATGTATTCTATCTAAGGACGAAGTAAGAGAAAAGTCGGTTCAGGAGCTTGATGAGGTGCTTGAGGAAGCGTTTACTTTTGACAGCTTTGACTGGCAGTATAAAAATAAGATCGAAATTACAGAGCCTTACAGGGCTGAGGGTCTTAACAGAATCTTGTATAAGTGTGCAAGCTGTATGACCGAGGGAATGATGGAAGGCAAGGGAACGAGCTTGAAATGCCACCATTGCGGAAAGGAATACGAGCTTGATAAATACGGAAGACTTAACGCGTTGAACGGAGAGACCGAATTCAGCCATATTCCCGATTGGTATAATTGGGAAAGAGAATGTGTTAAGAAGGAAATTGCCGACGGAACGTATAAGCTTGACACAGAGGTGGATATATGCGTGTTGGTCGACTACAAGGCTTTGTACAGAGTGGGCGAGGGCAGACTTACACACGATAAAAACGGTTTTAAACTTGTAGGCTGTGACGGAAAGCTTGAATATACACAAAAGCCGCTCGTATCGCATAGCCTTAATTCTGATTATTATTGGTATGAAATAGGCGATATAATCAGTATCGGAAACAAAGATACGCTTTATTACTGCTTCCCGAAGGGAAGTAACGTGGACGTTGTTGCAAAAACAAGAATAGCGGCTGAAGAATTATATAAGACGGTAAGACCGAAAAGGGCTGCAAAAAACGAAAAGACTGCAACGATCGAGAGCTGATTTATAAAAAAATTATAAATCAGAAAAAAATTCTTGACTTTAGCGTGGGAAAGTGCTATTATACTGATATACTTTTAGATAACACGTTGACGAAAACCAGTAGGTAAAGGACTAACTCTTTCAGAGAATTGCCGTATAGGTGCGAGGCATAAGAGTGGGATTACTGAATTCATTTCCGAGTGGCTTGTTTGAACTTTTTAGTAGGACAAGACGGGGAAGCACCCGTTATAGTGCAAGGGTCTAAAAAATTCGGATCTATGAGAACCAACTGAGGTGGTACCACGGGATAAACTCGTCCTCTGCAATTATAATTGCAGAGGACTTTTTGTTTTTGTTAAGCCTTATTGATTTTAATAGGTTTGTACAAATGAGTTGGAGGATATTAGAAATTATGGAAAGGTATTATCAACCCGAAATTGAAAAAGCACCAAGAGAAACTATCGTAAAATTACAGAATGAACGCTTGGTGAATACTGTAAAAAGAGTTTATGAAAACGTTTCCCATTATCGTAAGAAGATGGATGAATCCGGAATAAAACCCGAGGATATAAAGAGTATCGACGATTTATACAAGCTCCCGTTCAGCTACAAGCAGGATCTTCGCGATACTTATCCTTACGGTATGTTTGCTGTGCCTATGAAGGACGTTGTAAGACTTCACGCATCGAGCGGAACCACTGGCAAACAGATAGTTGTTGGATATACTGAGAATGACCTTGATTTATGGAGTGACTGCTGCGCAAGAGCATTGACAGCGGCGGGCTGCACCGAGGAGGATAAGGTTCACGTTTCTTACGGATATGGACTGTTTACAGGTGGACTTGGCGCAGATGCAGGTTCAAAAAAGGTTGGAGCTGTTACTATTCCCGTATCGAGCGGTAATACGCAAAGACAGATCACAATTCTCAGAGATTTCGGCTCGACGATTCTTTGCTGTACACCGTCTTACGCTTTACATATGGCAGAAACGTTGTATGCTCAAGGATATACTAAAGATGATATAAATCTTAAAGCAGGTATATTCGGAGCAGAGCCCTGGACAAATGAAATGCGTCAGCAGATAGAAGAAATGCTCGGAATAAAAGCTTATGATATTTACGGTTTGACAGAGATAATCGGTCCCGGTGTTGGTTTTGAATGTTCAGAACAGTCTGGTATGCACATAAATGAAGACCACTTTATAGTTGAGGTGATTGACCCCGACACAGGAGAAGTGCTTCCCGACGGCACACAGGGTGAGCTTGTTTTTACTTGCATTACGAAAGAAGCGTTTCCGATTATTCGCTATCGCACAAGAGATATCGGAGTTATTACAAGAGAAAAATGCTCTTGCGGAAGAACGCTTGTTAAGATGACAAAGCCTCGCGGCAGAACAGACGATATGCTTATTATCCGCGGTGTAAATGTGTTCCCGTCACAGATAGAATCTGTTCTCATCGAAAAGGGTTATACCGCAAACTATCAGATAGTTGTTGACAGAGAAAATAACTTTGACAGTATTGAGGTTAGAGTTGAATTGAGCCCTGAAAACTTCCGTGATACTATTAAGGGACTTGATAAGCAGGCTAAGGAACTTTCGGAAGCTTTGAAGGTTGTACTTGGACTTAATGCTCACGTTAAGCTTATGGAGCCCAATTCTATTCCTCGTTCCGAGGGTAAAGCTGTACGAGTTATTGACAAGCGTAAGCTTTTAGACTAAAATACTAAGAGAGGTAAATGAGATGATAAAACAGTTATCGGTATTTCTTCAAAATAAATCGGGCAAGATCGCTTCGGTTGTAAATACACTTTACGAAAACGGAATAGATATCCGCGCGCTTTCTATTGCGGACACCGCTGATTTTGGAATTTTGCGTATGCTTGTAAACGACGTTGAAAAGGCAAGAGCCGCTTTGGCAAAGGAGAACTGCATTGTAAGCGTAAACGAAGTAGACGTTGTTGCTGTTCCTGACAAACCGGGAGGCTTGGCGGAGGTTTTGAAAAAACTTTCGGCTGCCCAGATAGATATTGAATATATGTATTCACTTATCGACAGAGGAACAGACGACGCGTATATGGTGTTCCGTTTATCAGACGAGGCGAACAGCTTTGGAGCGTTACAGGCAAACGGTATTGTTACCGTTCCCGGAGAAGTGCTCGGACTTAAATAAAATATAATTGAGGTGTTTATAGATATGCAGGAAATGAGCAGAAAAACAAAGCATTTTACCGATTCTGTCATACGCCGTATGACAAGAATCGCTATTGCAAATAACGCGATAAATTTGGCGCAGGGCTTTCCGGATTTTGATCCGCCGAAGGTTTTGACAGACAGACTTGAGGAGATAAGCCAGATAGGCCCTCACCAGTATCCGATTACTATGGGAGCGCCCAATTTCAGACGTGCGCTCGCTGAAAAATGCGGTCGTTTTATGGGCAGAAAGATTGACCCTGAAACCGAGGTGGTTGTTACTATAGGTTCTACCGAGGCTATGGTTGATACTCTTTTTGCTATCACAAACCCCGGTGACAAGATCATTATGTTCTCTCCTTATTTTGAGAACTACCGCGCGCAGACGCTTCTTGCTGACTGTGAACCTATATTCGTTCCCTTGATCCCCCCTGCATTCAATTATGATGCAAACGTGCTTGAGGATGCGTTTAAAAAGGGAGCTAAGGCTATACTTATCTGTAACCCCTCTAACCCCAGCGGTAAGGTGTTTACAG
>SVRB01000094.1 GCA_015065045.1 Oscillospiraceae bacterium
CCAAAGAAGGCACAAGGGAGGGGAGTTCCGATCCTCCCCTCCCCCTGACCCCACCCTTTCAAACGGCCGAGGGGGACACCCCCTCCGGTTTCCCCCGTGTTTGTGGAAGATATGTTGTCTTCGTAATACGATATTTATATCGGTAGGGGGCGACGTCCCCGACGCCCCGCATTATAAAAGATTTTTACGAATAATAAATATTAATTCCGTAGGGGCGGATTCCATATCCGCCCGTTTTGTGAAGAAATTATAATTAGTTAATGTCTTATGCTTACGCGGGGCGTCGAGGACGTCGCCCCCTACGATAATGTAAAATCTTTTGATTGTAGGGGCGGATTCCATATCCGCCCGTATTTTTGTAAATCAAACCTTTTACCTCCATCTGACGAGGGAGGTGGATTTTGCGAAGCAAAAGACGGAGGGAGAGATAAATAAAATAATTTATAATCGGTTTATGTCTTATGCTTACACGGACAGTCGAGGTAGGGGGACTCCGAAACGCACTATTTAACTTTTTTGCATACAAAAAACACCTTTATGTACTACACATAAAGGTGTTTTAAATTTTATTTTACAATAAAGCCTGCGGGGAGCTTCCATGAAGAATTAGAGTTATAGAATGTAACGCTATCCATAAGGAATCTGTCTTCATAATACATACAAGACGAGCTTCCACCATCGAGGTTTGCCGCGTTAACAGCGCCGAAATTCTTCATAACTTCAATAAGGTCGGATGCTGATGCGCCGAGGTGTCCGTTCTTACCTCTGCCGTCTGTAACAAACATAAGTATTGTTCCGTCTGCTCTCTGACCTATTGCTGTTCTGGGGTTAAGACCGCTGCCCATACCGTTCATCTGTCTTTCTTCGCCGTTAATAATAAGCTGAACGAAGTGGTTATTAGCATCTGATGCTTCATCCTGGAACGTTACGGCATCGCGAATTTTTCTTTCTTTTACAAGAGCTTCAACCTGAGCGGCATTCATCTTTGATACGTCGATGATCTGGAGGATATTATTTTCCGTCAAACCGATAAGCACAAGTCCGGGCCACTGCTGAGGTTTATTATACTGAATCTCGCCGTTTGAAACTACAACTCCGTAGGGCGAGCCGCCTGTGTTGTTATAGGAATTATAAAGACCGCCGTTTATACCTGCGATACCGCCGTTGTCCTTAACGAGCTTGTCAAGTGTAACCCCCTCTGCGCGCCACGGATAAATTGTAGCCAAGCTTACTCTTGAGGGGTCCTTTACTACCATCATAGTTCCATAATAAGTAGCGCCTGAAACCTCGTGTATTTCTATAGCCTGAGAGTCGTTATTCTCGGAATTTTCTTTATCCTTAGGGTCAACTGTCATATCAATATCGAGATATCCCTTTTGTCCGTCGGAGCCAATATTTATGAGGTTTTCGTCAACGTCGGCATCCATATCCTCCATCTTGTTTTTATCAACGATGCTTTGAATGGCATCTGCAGAAAGATAGAGGGAGGGAATAAATTTAAATTGTCCTGTTTCGAGGAACGTCGGAACTGTAATGTAAAGTATTTCTGATATATTTCCCTTAGCTTTTTCTTCTTTTGAAACGCGGTTGGTGCACAGCATACCGAGAGCGCAATAAAGTGTAATAACGATCGCTGCAACAAACGTCATAAGAACTGCGAGACATCTGAGTGCGATCTTTATAACCGTACTCTTTGTGTTGTTTGTGTTTTTTGTTTCGTTAGTATTGTTTTTCTGAATATTATTTTTAGCGTATCCGAATCTTGAGCGTGTAACGGAAGTAGGTCTTCTTCTCTGCAAATTGCTTTTATCCGGAGTGTTATTTGGAGTATTGTTATTCTGCATCGTTCACTACCTCCTTCATACCTACAAGCTTCCATGTGGGATTGTTTTTGTTGTCATTAGTATCATCGTATTTAACGAAGTAACAGCGTTCGTTCATTTCGTCATCAAGCAAATTGCCTGTGACCCACATTTGTTTTACAAATTTAATATCAACCGAGAAACAGTTATCGGTCAACCAAACAAAGTTCGTAACTGATTCGTCTTTAAACGGAGGATTATGAAGAGTGTGTCTGCTTACGAACGTTCTGTCGATACTGGTATAGTATGCCCACGCTACGTTATATTGGTGAGAATTTTTGATGAGCGAACCGGATATACCGTTGAAGTTAAGGTCTGCTGACATAAACAGACTCCAGTTTTCGAGAGTTTTCAAAACGTCGATTTCTTTTGCAATGTTAGCAGGAACGGTATCAAGAGGTGTGGGGGAAGAAATACCCGTGAGGTCCTGAACCTTTTTATCTTTTTCATAAGGAACATTCTTTCCCGTGCTGTCGGTAATTACTATATTAACATCTTCTTTAAGAATAACGATACTGTAAACGGGAAGCTTGGGAAGGTTGGGGACGTAAGCTTCAAAATTTTTATATTCGGGGTTTGCGGAAATGGTCATAACCGAGTCGGGAACCTTGTTTCCGTCTACGGTAACTGTACATTTATCGCTTGTCATAAAAGTGTAATAAGTCAGCGGAACAGACGAGCTTCCGTGATATTTAACGCTGTTGCCGAACACGTCGTCTAACGTTACTTCAGCCTTTTTTGCAAGACGTATCTTATAGCAAAGTCTTCCGTCGGAAAGCGTTTCTCCGCTCAGCTTTTCTCCGTCAACCGATACTGTAAGAAGCTCGGGGAGAGTGAGGGTATAGAACGTATTGTCATATTCGATCTCACCGTTCACCTTGTCGGGAAGACGGTAATCGGCAACGTTGCCCTTTGTATCTTTTATTTCAATTACGGGCTTTGAATATATGTTTTCAAAAGTAAAGATCAAGTCTCCGTCGCTGTTTGTTTTGCCGTGTTCTTTGGTGAGCTTTGTGCCGTTTACAGTTATAAACACCTCGGTGTCAAGCTCTACGTCCTTCGGAACGTTAAGCGTGTATTTATGGGATACGGGAGTGTATGAAACGAGCTCGTATTTTTGAATATTGATAATAGCAAGCTTGAGCTCGGGCTGTCCTACTTTACGGAGTACAACCTCTGCTATCTGCATACCGTCGGAAAGTATTCCGTAAGAGCATTCGGTATCATTTATCTGTTTTTGAGCGGTAAACTTGATGTCGCCGTTTATTTTCTTGATAAAGTCCTTCTTCGGATCGGCAGATGATTCGAACTCTCCGCCTTCCATTGAGGGAACGCCGTCTTTCTTCCAGAGTGTGCCGTCTTTTGCTTCTTTTTGCAAAAGCTCTACAGCCTTTTCGATGTGTCTTTGGGGGTGTTCGCCTTCATATTCGTTAAGCACGGAGTTTACGTGCAAAAGTGCTGCCGCAACAAGTATAACGAGAACTCCTACATAAATAAGATAGGAAATCTTGAAGATATTCTTTTTTGCTTTTTTATCGTTGTCGGGCGTTTCTTTACGAAAGCTTTTTTTCGTATTTTTTATCATATAAATCCTCCTTGGAGAAGTGTAAATTTTCTGCTTATTGCGACGGCTTTCGACAAAGCCGTATATTACTATATCACATATCTATAAATTTATCAATACGTGTTCGGGTGACAATATTTGTTTTTTTAAAAGTCAATATTTTTTATACTGTAAAGCGTTTTCTGTGTTAAAAATCGCATCTACCGATTCGTCGTCTTTGTTTATAACAATATAGGTGTAAATGGCGTCAAAAATAGTTAGCTGAGCTATTCTTGAGCTCATCGCGAGAATAGATCTTTTCGTTTCCTCCGACTGTGTAAAAAGTCTTATGTCGGACACTGCAAGAATGGGCGAATTTCCGTAGTTTGTAATACAAATGGTTTTCGAATTTTTTGTTTTTGCGATCTTCAAAGCTTCGACAATATCCTTTGAGCTTCCCGAGTGGGATATGCCTATACATACCGCATTTTCATCGAGGTGAGAGGCGATAATCGCTTGCATATGGTTGTCGCAAATTGCTTGTGAATCGAGCCCTAAGCGAGAGAATTTGTGAGCTGCGTCCATAGCGACTGCAGATGAGTTTCCGAGCCCGAAAATGACCACTCTTTTTGCGTTCATAATAGTATTTGCGGCAAGCTCGAGCTGCTTGGTATCAAGCACTGATTCGGTATTTTTGAGAGATACCGAAATGTCGTTTATTCTTTTGACGAAAATTTCATAACAGCTGTCGTTTTTTTCTATTGTGCTGTCGATTGCCGAGGATGAATTTATCTCTGCGGCGATACCGAGTTTTAATGCCTGATAACCCGAAAAACCGAGCCTTCTTGCAAATCTTACGACGGTGGCATCTCCGCTTCCGCAGTTAGAAGCAAGCTCACTTATAGAAAGGCTTACGATCTTTTGCGTGTTGTTCAAAACGTAATCGGCGATCCTCTTTTCGCTCCTGCCCATATCATCGTATGAAAATCTGATTTTATGCATTATAGATTCCATTATACACCCCATAATGAAAAAAATTTTCATTATGATATCATATTGTCAAAAAAAAGTCAATAAAGTGAAAAAATCTTTCAAAATGTTATTGACACAAGCCTCTGAAATGTAGTAAAATTAAGGAGTACCAATAGGTCTAATTATAATATAATAGGGAGATGAATTTTATGCTTAACTACAATGTAAAGATTGGTCTCTGTCCTATGAGAAGAAACACAACGGACAGACCGGCGAAGACATTTTTGACATGGTCCTCTGCTGAAGAAAGAGGAAGAAAAAATGTTGAGTACATAGAAAAGAATTTTACAAGCGACAAGCTTACCTTTGTTAACACAAAGGGCCTCGGTTGCAAAGATCTTATTTTTGACGAAGACTCAATGCAGGCAGCTGTAAAGCGCTTTAAAGAAGCAGGGGTTGACGCTGTAATGATCATAAACGCTAACTTCGGTAACGAAGAAGCTGCAGCAGACCTTGCAAGAGAGATGGGCAAGCCTGTTCTTTTGTGGGCTCCTCTCGATGATGAATACTATGTTGACGGTATGCGTCCCACAGACTCACAG
>SVRB01000005.1 GCA_015065045.1 Oscillospiraceae bacterium
GATCCTCCCCTCCCCCTGACCCCACCCTTTCAAACGGCCGAGGGGGACACCCCCTCCGGTTTCCCCCCGTGTTTGCGGAAGATGTTTTGTTTTTGTAAGACAATAATATAAAAGGGACGCTTTGTTTAAAAGCGTCCTTTTGTTTTAGTTTTTCTTGCGTGAATTCATATAGTTTCTGTCGACTGTTATTACCGTATTATAGGTCGGGTCGACTTTTCTGATTTCTTTTGTGATCATACAGCAAAATTCATCGTCGTTCGCCTTATATTCAAAAGGCAAGTTAACGTCAAAAATCAAATTTGTATGCGTATCTCCGAACACTGCTCTGAAATCGTGCATCGTTATTGCTGAATCTTTTGTATGCAAAATGTTGAGGACTATAGATTTCAGCTCGTTAATTTTCGGGTTATCCGTTTCGACGGGGTCGAGGTGTATAACGAGGTGGATATTCATGCTTTCGAGCACGTCGAATTCGATATTATCTATCGTATCGTGGCTTATCATAACGTTTGTACTTGCGGGAACCTCGGCGTGTACTGAAGCGAAGCATCTGCCGAATCCGTAGTTATGTACAACGAGGTCGTGTATGCCGATAACGCCGTCGTAGCTCATTATCTTCTCAGTCAATTCTTTAACAAGCGCTTCATCGGGTGCTGAGCCAAGCAAGGGATCTGACGTTTCGATAATAAGCTTAATTCCCGAATAAATAATAAATATTGCAACGGCAGCACCAAGCCAACCGTCGAGAATTACACCCGTTGCAAGACCGATTATGCTTCCGATCGCGACTACGGTCGTTGAAATAACGTCGTTTATGCTATCGGTTGACGATGCGATAAGTGAGGTTGATTTTATTTTTTTACCTGCCGAGCGGTAAACTGCGCCCTGAAAAAGCTTTGCCAACACTGTTGAAACGAGTATCGCGATAGAAACCACCGAATGCTTAGTCTCGGTCGGTGTAATGATCTTTTCTATCGAGCCTATAAGCAAATCGAAGCCGATCGCCGTAATAAGCGAAGAAACAATAAGTCCGGAAATATATTCCATACGAGCGTGTCCGTAAGGGTGTTTTGCGTCGGCGGGCTTTCCTGCAATTTTAAAGCCGAAGAGAGTAATTACCGAAGACCCTGCATCGCATAAGTTGTTCATCGCGTCAGCCGTAATAGATATTGAAGCTGTCAGCGTTCCGAGTATTATCTTAACCAGAAACAAAAATGCGTTTGAGCAAATTCCGAAAATGCCCGTAAAGTTGCCGTAAGCGTTTCTGACCGACGGATCTGCCGTATCATCGGCGTTTTTTATAAATAATTTAAACAGTAAATTCATATCAACTAACCTTTCGTGGTGTTAGATCTGTATCTTAATTTAAAATTATATCATTTTTAATTCTTTTTTCAAGAGCCTTAGCAAAAAACGCGTCGGGCTCGAAAACGATAACTTCCTTATCGTTTCCGCATTCAACAAACAAATAATAAAGCTCGTTTGAATAAACAGATAGGCTGTAGTTGTGTTTTTTTACGCCTTTTTCTAACTTTTTTGCCGTTTTTGCCTTGCATATATCCGAAATGTCCGAGTAATACAGTCTGCATACCGTATATTCTTTGTTTATCGTGCGGTTTATTATTATAAATTCGAAATCATCTAATATATATGTGTATGTGAAGGACAAATATCGGGTAACAACAAGCGTTGTCAGCATAACGAGAACAACGCCTAAGGTGTTGAGTATAGTTGAAGCGAGGGTATCTGTAATTGTAGAAAAAGCAAAAAACACAAGCGCTGATATCGACAGCGTTATACATACTGCGATCGCTTGAATTCTGTTTCCTTTTGGTGTAAATTTCATAAAATCTTATTTTATAATGCCGTGAGACAGCAAAACTCCGTTTCCTTGAATTTCTATGATGCCGTATGACGAATAAACGTCATCTCTTGGCCTTGATATGCTTCCGGGATTGAAGATATAGAGCCCGTTTTCTCTTTGAAAGGGAAGTTTTTCACCCGAGATATATTCGAGGTGCTTTCTGTGTGTATGGCCGTATATTATAACGTCGGCGTTATGCTCAAGCGCCGAGTAAATAAGCCTTGTCATACTGAAATTAACGTCATATCTATGCCCGTGAGTCATAAAAAACTTCTTGCCGCACACTTCAAAAGTTTCATAGTTCTTTTCTTTTCTGAGAGAGAAAAAGCAGTCCTCGAAATTACCGTTTGCAGTAATGATGTTGTCGGGTGCGTTCTTCAATAATTCTATATCCTTTATTCCGTCGCCCGAATGTAACAAATATTGTGCATCCTTATGGTATTCAATAGCCTTTTGCATATTATTCGGTCTTCCGTGGCTGTCGGAAAAAACAAGTATTTTCATATAATATATCCTTTTTGCTTTGTAATTGTAACGGTGCGCTGAATTGATTCATATACTGCTTATGAAAATCAAAAAACTCAAATACGTAATTATAGAAGGAGAGTATCTATGGGAATTGATAAAAGACAAATAATGAATAAGCTTGACGGACTCAGTGATGAGGATCTGGCAAACATCGTGCGCCAGATAGCCGAAAGTGCGGGAGTAAGCCATCGCCGCGCAGAGCAAACGGTATCCGATATGTCGAAGCTTAGAAGAAGTCTCAGCGGAATGACTGACAGAGATTTGCAGAATGCTTTATCTATGTTAGACGAGGATACGGTCAAAAACATAAAAAAGCAAATGAATATGTAAAAAGGTGATGGCGAAATGAACGGTTCTGCCGATATAAACGATATTATAAGCAAGCTGACGCAAAATCCCGATATGATGAAAAATCTTATGGGGGTAGCAAAAAATCTTATGAACAACGGCGAAAAGCCGAACGATAGCGCTCCTGTGTTTTCGGAAGGACATTCGGAAAAGCAGTGTATCCACGAGCAAAAAAGCGAATGTCACAGCTGTGAAGAAAAGGAAACGAACCACAGAAAAAGGGGAGACGATGCTGAAAACTTAATTCGTCTGCTTTTGGCGTTAAGGCCGTTTGTCAGCCCCGAACGGTGCGCAAAAATAGATAATATAGTTAAGATATTAAAGCTTGTACAGTTAAGTGAAAAAACTGGTCTGTTGAAATCGATATTATAAAATGTATAGCAAAACTTATGCAAATAAGCGAAAGCGAGATGATGTGATGTATAGCCGATCCACAAGCAAAAACGGGTATTTTTCGTACAAAAATCCACCCGTAAAGCAGCATCGAACCAATGCTGTGCCGCAGAACTTATCTGCCGACAGAGTTGATGATAGCAGAAACGAAAGACCGATTGAGAATAATCGTGCGGATAACATAAACAATGCTCCCGATACTCCGCCGATGTCTCCTCAAATGCCGATAGCTCCGCCGAATTATCGCGGAATGATATATGAAATGGAGCAAATAGTTGAGCCTGCAGAGGGGATAGACCGACTCGTCAGAAACGATCAATCATACACGGACTTTGAGAGAAGGCCCGGAAGACGTAATTATATGCAAAACCGAGCCGATAATTCTCCCGTATTCTCAAATACGGCAGCTGAAAAGCGTTGCTGTGAAAAAAGTCAAGAAAAAACGCCCGAACGAAACGGACTTCAGAGTATTATCGACGGTTTGCGCGATAAAAAGCTGCAGCCTGAGGATATCTTGATATGCGCTTTGATAATCCTTATGCTGAACAGCAGCTCCGAAGACGACATTCTTATGGTTCTGGCGCTGATGATGTTGCTATAATAAGTGTTAAAGCCCTAACTTTTTGATAAGTGACGGTAATTCTTGCTCGAAATAAACTCCGTATCTTGTGTCAGCTTTGGCGTCTCTTGTTCTTATAATGGAATCCTCGGTAAAATCAACGGCTATTTTCGTTGATTCGGCGAGGGTTTTGTTATTTAACAGACCCGAAAGGAGAGCTGATGCAAAAACGTCGCCCGTTCCGTGATAAAAGCCTTCAATACGTGGTGCCAAAAATACGCTGAAAGAGTCAACTTCGGGCTCATAACAAGCGGCGCCGACGTTGTTTTCGTCAAAGCAAACGCCCGTGAGGACGATTCTTTTACAGCCAAACGTTGAAATTTCCTTCATTACGTCTTTTATGTAAGCTTCGGTGTAAGGTCCCTCTGTATAATCCTTGCCAAGCAAGAACAAAGCCTCGGTAATATTAGGAACGATCACGTCGGCTCTTCCGCAGAGTTTTTTCATACCGTCGAGGTATTCTTCGCTTATTCCGGCGTAAAATCTGCCTGCATCACCCATGACGGGATCGACCATAATGAACGTGTTATCATCCTTAAATATATCTATGAACTCGTTTACTTTTTCGATCTGAGCCGAGCTTCCGAGATAACCGCTGTAAATAGCGTCAAATCTTCTGTCGAGCGACTGCCAATGCTTCATGATCTTGGTCATTTCGTCGGTAAGATCAAGGAAAAAGTAATCCGTAAAACCGCCCGTATGCGTGGACAATAAAGCTGTCGGCAAAACCGACGTCTCTATGCCTGCCGCAGATAACACGGGACAAGCTACTGTAACCGAGCATCTTCCCATTCCGGATATATCGTTTATTGTAACTGCTTTCTTTTGAAGAGCCATTTTTTTGCCTCGTAAAACCTTTCGCGGAATTAGTTGTTTGCAACGGCATATATTATAACACATCTCGCTCAAAAATACAACAAAATTATGCTAATTTGCCTTTTGCAATCAAAAATAGAACAAAATATTAAGAAGTTTACAGAAAGTTTACAAATTTTTATGTTAAAATGATTATAAGTTAACAGAAATGGACGTTTGTGCAAAATGTACAAATGTAGAAAAAAAGGCCAAATATAAGTGCAAGTTGCACAAAAAACGCTCCGTTTTTTATACAATGATATCAAAAAGAAAGAGTAAATGTAGTTTACCAAAGTGTTAAAAACACAGAATAATTGTTAATAAAAGCGAAAATAACACAATAAAACGGCTGTGCAAAGGGGATAAAAGTAAATAAAACTTACCATACAGCAGAAAGCCACAAAAAGCGTGAATTATGGCTAAAAACAGCATATAAAGCAAAAAAACGGGTATAGGGAGAAAAAACACTATATATAATAAGAGAAAACGGGTGCTATTCTCTTGACTTTTTTTGGTGTGTGTGGTATTATTATTTCGCACTAAATTATGGCTTTTCCGATATGTTTTATCGGATGATAAAGGGTATGACGCAGTACTACGCTTGCTGAAAGGCGGGCGCGGTAGTGTTTTTTGCGTTTTTTTATACTGAAATGCAGTTCCCTGCCCTAAAAAACGTGTTAAGTTTATCAAAATCTTATGGGAGGAAAAACCATGAAAAAATCCATATTCAAGAGAATATTATGTGGATTTCTGACAGTACTTATGCTTGGCGGTACGTCTGCAACAAGCGTGCTTGCGGCAACAGGTACTGATGCTTCGGGTAACACCGAGGACACCACAACGTCTTTGGAAGAAATCAGAGAGTTGCTTGACACTCCTGCTTACAAGGACTACTATGCATCTTTGGGCAATGTAAAGAAAGGGCCTAAGGAATTTACAGTAAATTTGGCTGATGCTTACGTTAGCGCAGAAGACGGCGCTGAGGGTAACGTTCAGATCAAGGATGAAGAAAGCACGAAGACTGAGTACGAATATAAGGGCTCATCTAAGTCTATCTATCTTCCTGAGATCGGAAAAGTAACGTTTAAGATAGACGTACCCGCGGACGGTCTTTACGCTATCGACATTGAATATTATTCAGTGCTCGCTAAGGCTACATCGATCGAGCGTATGCTTTATGTTGACGGCAAGATCCCGTTCTCTGAATCGAGATACGTTACTATGCCTAAGACTTGGATCGACGTGCTTAACGAAGACGGCGAATATGTTAAGGACCTTGCAGGAAACGATATTCGTCCTCAGAAGCAGCAGGTTCCCGCATGGAACACATATACGTTCTCTGACTCGACAGGCTTCGTTGTTGATCCTTTGCAGGTTTACTTGACAAAGGGTGAGCATACAATAACACTCGAGGCTGTAAGAGAGCCCGTTGTTCTTACAACTATGAAGTTCTATCCCAGCAACAAGCTTCCTACATATTCAGAAGTTCTTGCTGATTACAACAAGAAGGGATATAAGCCCGTAAGCAGCGAAGCAAACCTCAGAGTTGAAGCTGAAAGCGTTGACTTCGTTTCTGAACAGACAATTTATCCTTTGAATGATAGAACATCATCAATTACATATCCCCAGGATCCTTCCAAAACAAAACTTAACACACTCGGCAGCGATAAGTGGAAAACAGCAGGACAGTGGATAAAATATAACGTTACGGTTTCCGAAACAGGCCTTTATGAGCTCGCTATGAGATTTAAGCAGTCAGAGCTCGAAGGTATGTACGTTTCACGCCGTATATATATAAATGGAGAGATTCCGTTCGCGGAAGCAAGTTATCTCGAGTTCCTTTACAGTGATGCATGGCAGCACGAGGTGCTTTCAACAGAAGACGGAACTCCTTACCAGTTCTACTTTGAAGCAGGCAAAACATACGAAATCAAGTTTGAGGTTGTTCTCGGATCACTCAGCGAAGTGCTCGACCGTGTAAACAATGTTCTTACACTTATGAACAACTCATACCTTAAGATATTGATGATCACAGGTTCAGAACCCGACCCGTACCGTGACTACAGCTTTGGTCGACTCGTTCCCGATGCGATCGAAAACCTCGCATTCTCCGCTCAGGAGCTTAAGGCTGTTGCTAAGGAGCTTGAGGAGATCACAGGTAAGACAGGTTCACACGTTGCAACTCTTAACAAGATTATCGTTCTTCTCGAAAGAATGGTAAGTAAGGAAGATCAGGTTGCTAAGAACCTTGAAACACTTAAATCTTATATCGGTACACTCGGTACTTGGTTGCTCGACTCAAGATCACAGCCCCTTGAATTAGACTACTTCACACTTCAGGCTCCCGGAACAAAGCTTCCTAAGGCTAACTCTAATTTCTTCCAGTCATTGTGGTTTGAAATTAAAGCATTCATTCTCAGCTTCTTCGTTGACTACTCAACAATGGGTGCAACAATAGAAATTGACAGTGAAAAGAAGATTGACGTATGGACAACAATCGGTCGTGAAAAGTCAAAGATTTTGCGTCAGCTTATCGACAGTGGCTTTATGCGTGAGTACAACATCGGCGTTGAACTCAAGCTCGTATCCGGTGGTATTCTTCAGTCAACACTTGCAGGAATCGGTCCCGATATCGCATTCCTTCCTTCATCTGACTGCGTAAACTACGCTATCCGTGATGCCGTTCTTCCTTTGAACGATATGGACACGTTCGATGAAGTTATAACAAGATTCCCTCAGGCAGCAGTTGATCCGCTTACACTTTACGGAACAACATACGCTTTGCCTAACACAATGACATTCCATATGATGTTCTACAGAATGGACATTCTCGCTGACCTCGGACTTCAGGTTCCTAAGACATGGGATGACTTAAAGAACATTATTCCTATACTTCAGACAAACAATATGACACTCGGCTTCCCCTCAAAGACAGCAGGTACAAAATTGTTTGTATATCAGATGGGCGGAGAGCTTTATAAGAATGACGGTAAGGAAATCAACCTTGACTCTAACGTAGCGCTTTCAGCGTTTACAGAGCTCACAGACTTGTTCCAGAGCTACCGTTTCCCGCTTACATATGACGCAGCTAACCGTTTCAGAACAGGTGAAATGCCTATTCTTATAGCAGATTACATTACGCTTTACAACCAGCTTACAGTATTTGCTCCCGAAATTGACGGTTTGTGGGAATTCGTTGAACTTCCCGGTTTTGCTGATGAAAACGGAAAAATTAACAATTCTTCTGTTGTAACTGTTGAAGGTGTCTGCCTTATGAAGGATGCTGAAGACAGAAAAGAAGAAGCATGGAGATTCCTTGACTGGTTCACAAGCGGAAAAGTTCAGGCTGACTATTCAAACGAACTCGTTGCAGTTGTTGGTCCTTCTTCCAAGAACGCTACAGCGAACGTTGAAGCTCTTGAAATGCTTCCTTGGTCATCACGTGAATACAACAATCTTATGAAACAGTTTAATAATACCGTTGGTATTACAGAATATCCCGGTGGTTACATTATAACACGTTACGTTGACTTCGCATTTTTGGATGTATACAATGACAGTGCGAATGCTACTGAAGCGATGCTTGACTATATAGTGGATATAAATAAAGAAATTACAAGAAAACGTAAAGAGTTTGGATTTGAACTTGCGGAAGGCGCAATTAGCTAAGATTTCAAACAGCCGAGAGGGCGAAAAATTATCGCCCTCCTCGGAAAAAATATCATTATATATATAACATCTATACATTCTAAAAAAAGGAGTTGATTATACATGTCCGCAAAGACTGCAGTAAAAAAAGCGACAACGCGTTCGGAAATGACAAAAGCGCAGTGGACATGGAAGGAGATAAAACGTAATAAAACGGCATATCTTATGATAGCACCGTTCGTATCACTCTTCTTCATATTCACTATATTTCCGGTAGTATTGTCTATCGTATTGAGCTTTACAGACTTCAATATGCTTCAGACACCTAACTTTGTATTCATGGACAACTATATAAACCTTTTCCTTGACGACGATATATTTATCGAAGCAATAAAGAATACGTTTATATTTGCTGCCATTGTTGGACCTGGTTCATATTTGCTTTCATTTATATGCGCTTGGTTCATTAACGAGCTTCCCCCCAAGCTCAGAGCGATCGTAACATTGATCTTCTATTCACCCTCTATTTCGGGTGGTGCATATCTCATGTGGAAGATAGTATTTTCCAGTGACTCTTATGGATATGCAAACTCAATTTTGATTGATTTAGGCTTTATTTCAATGCCTATCCAGTGGTTTGAAGACGCAGCATACGTAATGCCTCTTTGTATCGTAGTTGCACTTTGGACATCACTCGGTACTTCGTTCCTTTCATTTATCGCCGGTTTCCAGGGCGTTGACCATTCGCTTTACGAAGCGGGCGCGGTTGACGGTATCAAGAACCGTTGGCAGGAACTTTGGTACATTACTCTCCCGACAATGAAACCTCAGTTGATGTTCGGTGCGGTAATGTCAATTACACAGGCATTCGGTTTCGGTGCCGTAGTTACACAGCTTGCAGGTTTCCCGTCAGTTGACTATGCGGCGCATACAATCATGCACCACTTGGATGACTACGGAACGACACGTTGGGAAGTTGGTTATGCTTCTGCAATTGCTACTGTGCTGTTTGTTATAATGTACGGAGCTAACGCGTTGGTTAAGAAGCTCTTGGCGAAGGTAGGTAACTGATATGGCTAAGAAATTAAGAACAAGAAAACATAGAGTAGTGCTTAACCGTTCATATGGTGGTGACTTTGGAGTAACATTGTTCCTCGTGTTGATGGGTTCATTCCTCTTCATCCCTATGTACTACACGGTTGTTCAGTCACTTAAGCCTCTTGATGAGCTTTGGATGTTCCCCCCTCGTTTCTACGTAATCAGTCCTACGTTCAACAACTTTAAAGACTTGGTTACATTGATGAGCGAATCATGGGTTCCGTTCTCAAGATACATATTTAATACAGTATTTATTTCAGTAACAGGTACATTCGGTAACTTGATCCTTTCTTCAATGTGTGCTTACGCGTTGGCGAAGATTAAGTTCCCCGGTAGAAAGACAATATTCGCGGTAATCGTTGCATCCTTGATGTTCCATACCACAGTTGCTGCAGTTGCAAACTTTATTACACTCAGCGCATTCGGTTGGATGGATACATATTTTGCAAGAATTATCCCCGCATGGTGTACTTCACTCGGACTTTACCTTATGAAGCAGTTTATGGAAACAAACGTAAACAATGCAGTTCTTGAATCAGCACGTATCGACGGTGCTACAGAATGGAAGACGTTCTGGGTAATCGCGATGCCTATGGTTAAGCCCGCTTGGCTCACACTTATCGTGTACAGCTTTAAGGACCTCTGGAACTCAGGTGCTTCTATTTACATTCAGAGTGAACAGCTCAAGTCATTTAACTACGCAGTAAGCCAGATCGTATCCGACGGTATTTCACGTCAGGGCGCATCGGCTGCAGCGACCGTAATCAGTATGATGGTTCCGATTCTCGTATTCGTTGTTACACAGAGTAACATTATCGAAACGATGGGTTCATCAGGTATGAAAGACTAAAGAAAGGGACAGGATTTAATATGAAAAAGAAGATTATTAGAATAGCTGCCCTTGCTTTCTGTCTGGTGATGGCTCTTGGGGTAGTACCCGCATCAGCTGCATCATCCTACGGAACATATACATATTCACAGGACGGCTGGGGTGTTGCATCTCCCGATGCTTACACGCCTGAAAGAATTATCGACAGTAACGTAATCGGTCTTAAAGATAAGCTCAAGAGTCCTACCGACCTTGAAACAGACAAAGACGGTAACGTATATATTGCCGATGCAGGTAACAACAGAATAGTTGTTCTTGATAAATATTATAACCTTAAGTTTATAGTATCTGAGTTCGTAAACAGCAATGGTATTCCGGACTCTCTCAGAAATCCTAATGGTGTGTTTATTGCAAACGACAGATTGTACGTTGCAGACACAGATAACAAGAGAATAGTAATATTCAGCCAGGCAACAGGCGAATATGAAAGAATAGTAGAAGAGCCTCAGGCAGACGTATTCCCTGCAGACTCAATATACAGACCCGTTGCACTTGCAGTTGACTCTGCAGGTACAATGTTCGTAATTTCATCCAGTACATACATGGGTGTAATTGCACTTAACTCAGATGGTTCCTTCCAGTGCTTCGTAGGTGCTCAGAAGGTTGCTATCAGCGCATGGGATAAACTCTGGAGATACTTCCAGACAGAAGAAATGCGTAACAGATCAGAACAGTTCATAAGCGTTGAGTTTAACAATATCACGATAGACTCACACGGCTTTGCGTACGTTACAACATCTGCTATCGAAGATAAGAATCAGCAGTCGGCAACTATGAATAACTCTGCAGAGTTCTCACCTGTTAAGAAGCTCAATATTGCCGGTGACGATATTATGAAACGTACAGGTTTCTTCGGTTTCGGTGAAGTTCTTGTATTTGATAAGGGTAGTATGCCCAACGTACCTACAGGCGCTTCCGTAATCGTTGACATAGCTATCGGTCCTGAAAATACATGGTCAATTATCGACGAAGCTCGTTCAAAGGTTTATACATACGATGAGTACGGTAACCTTTTGTACATCTTCGGCGACAAGGGTACACAGCTTGGTAATATCGGATCTGCATCCGCTATTACATATCAGGAAGATAAGCTCTTGATACTCGATAAGAGTATGAATACATTTACCGTATTCAACAGAACAGCATATGGTAACACTCTTATTCAGGCTCTCAAGAACCAGAATGACCGTAAGTATGATGCGGCTAAGGAAGACTGGGAGAGAATTCTCCAGAGCAACAATAACTTTGACGCAGCTTACATCGGAATCGGTAAGGCTCTTTACCGTGATAACGACTGGGAAGGCGCAATGAAATACTTCAAGAGTGCTTACGAAGTAGAAAACTACTCAAAGGCATTCAAGGAATACCGTAAGGTATGGATCAGTAAATTTATTTACCTTATTCCGATAGTTGTAATAGCTGTATGTGTAGGCGCAACTAAGTTCTTTGCATATGCCGCTAAGGTAAATAAGGAAGTTGCAGTATCGGGCAAGAAGAGAACGTTCTGGCAAGAGATACTGTACGCAAACCACTTGATATTCCATCCGTTTGACGGTTTCTGGGATTTGAAGCATGAAAAGCGCGGATCTATGAGAGGCGCACTCTTCTATGTGGTATTTGCAATCGTTACGTTTACATATCAGTCAGCAGGTTCCTCATATGTGTTTAACCCCAAGGGAGCATATCCGAGCATTTTGACACAGATCATTTCGGTAGTAGTACCGCTTATGCTCTGGGTAGTCGCAAACTGGTGCCTTACAACCTTGTTTGAAGGTGAAGGTACATTGAAGGATGTATTTATTGCATCATCTTACGCATTGGCACCCTTGCCCTTGCTTATAATCCCCGCAACTATTTGCACAAACTTCCTCACATCAACTGAGGCTGCAATTGTAACATTGCTTAATGCTTTTGCATTTGTATGGGTAGGATTACTCATATTTACCGGTACAATGGTAACACACGATTACTCACTCGGTAAGAACATACTTACAACTGTGGGAATAATTATTGGTATGGCATTCATTATGTTCCTTGCATTGTTGTTTACAACGTTGCTTACAAACGTAATAGGCTTTATCACAGCAATAGTAACTGAAGTAACTCTGAGAATGTAGTGGAGAAAGGAGAGAATATATAATGAAGAAAATTAGATTTATTTCTGCAATTATGTCGATCGTAATGATTATCGGCGTACTTGCAAACTTGACTGTTCTCCCTGTTTTCGCTGCAGAAAACGAAGAGGACGTTGTAAAGGATGAAGATTTCTACAAGGCTGAATACCTTGACAAACAGTTTGAATCTGCCGAAACAAAGGTAGAAACAATGAAGGCTAAGCTTGAAAATGACAAGTATATTTTCTACTTGGAAGAAACTTCAGGCGAATGGGCATTGTATAATAAGGCTACAAAGCAGTATCTCTTCTCTAACCCTTACAACACAACATCAGGCACAACTGATGAAAAATCAAAGATGAACCTCTTGTCGCAGGTAATTGTACAGTACAGCGGCGGCGGTACAGACCAGATTTCAACATACACAAGCTTTGAAGATTGCGTAATGCGTAATCAGCTTAAGATTAAGAACCTCAAGAACGGTATTCGTGTAGAATACACGATTGGTAACGAAGAAACTCGTAAGCTCCTTCCGATGCAGATCGAAAAGGAACGTTTCGAGACACAGATTTTGCCCTACCTTCCTGATAACAAGGCTGCAAGTCAGTACGAAGTAATGTACTCTCTCTTGACTCTCAAGGGCCGTTCAGAAAAGGATAAGGCGAGTCTTCTCGTAAAATATCCCGCGCTTGAAAAGTATGATATTTACGTTTATGCAACTGACGCTAAGGAAAACGAAAAGCTTAAGCACGAGGCATTGGTAAAGAACTACTGTCCTCACTACTCATTCGAAGAACTTGAATATGACCATAACTTGGTTGGATACGTATCCAAAGAGCAGGCACCTGCAGTATTTAAGTTTGCTATCGAATACAGACTCGATAACAACGGCGTTGACGTTCGTCTCGGCGCAAACGGTATCCGTTTCGACGAATCCGTATACACACTCGAAAATCTCCAGATACTTCCGTATGCAGGCGCAGGCATGGCAGATCAGGATGGATATATGTTCATTCCTGACGGAAGTGGTGCTATAATTGAATTTGATGACGTATATAAGCAGCAGGTTACTATAACAGGTAAGCTCTATGGTCAGGACTATGCTTTCCATGAAGTAACAGGTTCAACACAGAAGCCTATGAGACTTCCTGTATACGGCGTTGTTCAGACATCTAAGAGAACAGAACTTAAAGAAGAAAACGGTTTGTGGGTTACTTATGAATATCCCGTAAGCTCAGGCTTCGTTGCAATTGTAGAAGAAGGCGAAGCATTCTCTACAATTACTGCAACAACCGGTGGATCACTTCATAACTTCAATACTGTATATACATCATTTAACCCCCGTCCTTCAGACGAATATAAGCTTTCTGATGCGGTTGCATCTGCAGGCGATGCTTCGTTTACAGTTCACTCTGACAGAAAGTATATCGGTAACTACAGAATCAAGTTCGTAATGCTTGAAGACCCGATTTACGCAAGCGAAGCTGCAAAAGAAAATACTAAATATGAAGCTTATGAAGCAACATACGTTGGTATGGCAAAAGCATATAGAGATCACCTCTATGAAACAAAACAGCTTACACTCCTTACTGATAAAGATGTAGAAAAGAACATTCCTCTTTACATCGAAACATTCGGTACAATTGATACATTGGAGAAGTTCCTCAGCTTCCCGATTACAGTTGAAACACCCCTTACAACTTTTGATAACCTCAAGACTATTTATACAAACCTTAACGAAAAGGGTGGAATTGATAACATCAATTTCAAGCTTACAGGTTTTGCAAACGGTGGTATGACGTCAACAGTTCCTTCACAGGTAGACATTCAGGATAAGGTTGGCGGAAACAAGGGCTTTAAGGAATTCCTCAGCTATGCTGAAGAAAATGATATCGGCGTATATCCCGATTTCGACTTCGTATACCTTAACGGAACAGACTGGTTCGATGGCTTCGGTTACAGATCTGATGCTGTAAGAACTATGGATGACCGTTATACACAGAAGAGAGTATACGACCCTGTATTCCAGACACTCCTTGATGCAAATACACCCGTTATTTCAGTATCAGCATTCACTGATTTCTACAAGGGCTTCAAGAAGGACTTTGTAAATCTTGGCGGAACAAGTATTTCGGTTTCTACAATCGGTTCTGACCTCAACTCAGACTTTAACGAAGACGATCCGTACAACCGCGAAGACTCCAAGGATGAAACAGTAAGATTCCTTGAAACTCTTAATACAGACTACTCAAGCGTAATGAGTGATGCAGGTAACGCATACGTATTTAAGTATGTAGACCACTTGCTCAACGTTACAATCGACAGTAGCCGTTACGTATCATCAGGTCAGGCAACATTTACAAGCCATACAATTCCGTTTGTAGGTATGGTTCTCCACGGTTCGATCGAATTTGCAGGAACACCTATGAACAATGCCGGTGATATAGCATACGAAGTTCTCAGAAGCATCGAAAACGGTGCAAACCCCTACTTTATGGTTTCATATCAGAACCTTGAAAAGCTCAAGGACAACGAATTGTATGCAGAATACTATTCAGTAAGATATGACGTATGGGAAGAAGACCTTATTAAGTACTACAAGATCCTCAATGAAGCATTGAAGGATGTACAGACATCTACAATCGTTGACCACGAATTCATCCAGGGCGTTCGTGTTCCTACAGAACAGGAAGCAGCAGATGATAAGTTAGCAATTGAAAACGCTGAAGCAGAAAATGCGATCAATAAGACAAAGCAGGAAGAAAAAGCAAGAAGAGCTGCTATTCTTAAGGCTAAGATCGAAGCTTATGCAAGTGGACTCCCGATCGTAAATCCCTCAAAGGATGCACCTTCACAGTCTACAGGCACTGCAACAGATACAGAAACATTGGATGTAACAACAAAATACTTGACTCAGAAGGGCAGTATCGTAAAGGTTACATATTCTAACGGAAAAGCGTTCGTTTTGAACTACAATAACTTTGAAATATCTGTTGGCGGAATTAAGATCAAAGCTTATGACTTCGCAGTAGTAGATGCAGATTTCAGCGTTGACGAAAAAGGAAACGCAATAGACAAAACTGAAGGGAGCGTTGCATAATGAATAAAAACGTTACAGCAAATAATGCGGTAACACCTAAGCGCCGCAAAGCCGCATCCCTTGATAAGAGAAAGGCAAAAGCAGGTTGGTGGTTTATAATGCCTTTCTTGGTAGTATTCGTTGTTGTATACTTACCAATGGTAATTGACTCACTTAGATTTAGTTTCTCAGACCTTAACTTTACAAAGGGTGGCGGTTATACCACAACCTTTGTTGGTTTGAAAAACTATCATGAAGCTTTAGCCGCTGACGCAGAGTTTACAGAGATTCTCGTAACAGGTATAAAACAGCTCGTTTTCGATATTCCTGCTATCGTAATCTTCTCTCTGTTTATGGCTGTATTGCTTAACCAGAAGATGTTTGGTAGAGCGATGTTCCGTGCAATATTCTTTATTCCCGTTATTATCAGTACCGGTGTAATTGAGTATGTTGACCAGAGTAACGCAATGCTTACATACATGACAGACTCATCAAGCGCTGTTGACGACGGTTCAGGTGCTATGTCAGCATCAGAATCATTGGCTGCAGCAGCAAACCTCGACTGGTTGTTTGGTAGCATGAAGGTCGGTGGCGGACTTGTTAAGTACGTTGTTGATATTATCGCAAACGTATATGATATCATCACTCGTTCAGGTGTACAGATGCTTATCTTCCTTGCAGGTCTTCAGTCAATTTCTCCCGCGATCTATGAATCGTGTCAGATAGACGGTGCAGCTGCATGGGAAACATTCTGGAAGATCACATTCCCGATGATAAGCCCTATGATCCTTGTTAATACGATCTATACTGTAATTGACTCGTTTACACGAAGCACAAACAGTGTAATGATATATATTGATAAGATTTATGCAAAGCCTGATGGAACAACACTCAGTTCTGCGATGTCATGGGTATACTTCTTGTTCGTTATTGTGATCATTGGTATCTTTGCATTTGCAATATCAAAATACGTATTCTACCAGAGAAGAGACTAAGAAAGGAGGATATTCAATATGAATTCACAAGCTACAGCACCTAAGGTTACAAAAGAAACCAAGAACAAGATTCGCGTTGAGTTCGAACGTACAGACTTTTGGACCAGATTTAGATTGAAATATCTTTCTTTGAAATTTGTTACAACGGTAATATGGGTAATATTCCGTTTGGTACTTCTCATTGGTATTTCATACGTAATACTTTCACCCGTACTTTCAAAGGTATTCAGCTCATTTATGGGAAGAGAAGACTTTGTTGACGTTACGGTTAAGTATATCGCTAAGAACCCTACACTTGATATTTATAAGACTTTGATGATTGAAGCAGAGTATTTTGAAGCGTTCTTCAATACTTTGACGTTGTCATTGTTCTGCGCTGTGTTACAGACATTCGTGTGCTGCGTAATCGCGTACGGTTTTGCTAAGTTTAAGTTCAAGTTCAACAACCTCTTGTTTGCGCTTGTAATTTTCACAATGATCGTACCTCACGAAACATTGCAGCTTTCAATGTTCGTAAACTTCAAGGCGTTTGACGTATTCGGTATAGTTGAACTTATAACAGGTTCACCTATTAACCTCCTCAATACATACTGGCCCCTTACGATTCTTTCGCTCGGTGGTCTCGGATTTAAGAACGGTTTGTATATTTATATGCTCCGTCAGTTCTTCCGCGGCGTACCGGATGAACTTGAAGAATCAGCATACCTTGATGGTTCAGGCGTGTTCAGAACATTCATTCAGATCATTATTCCTCTTTCAGTGCCCATGATGATTACAGTATTCTTGTTCTCATTCTCATGGCAGTGGACAGATATGTTCTATACAGAATTGTTCTTCCCCAAGACGAGTATCAACTTGATGCCCGACGTTGTTGAGGTAATTCCGAAGGCACTTGAAACACAGGGATTTGCAGGACAGAAAATGTACGAAGCAGCTATTCGTAACACATCTTCACTTCTTGTAATGGCTCCCCTTCTTGTAATGTATCTCTTCTGTCAGAGATATCTCATTGCAGGTGTTGAGCGTTCAGGTATCGTAGGCTAATACAAAGACAAATAAAAAGTGTTGGAAAATTTTCCAACACTTTTTTGTTTTTTATAAATATATACGCGTATAACTTTTAAAAGTTTTTGCGGAGTCAAGAGGGGCTTTTTTCAAAAAGCCCCTTTTGTGTGGGTTCGGGAGCGAAGCTCCTGACTGTTTTTGCCCCTTTAAAAAAAGCGTCAGCTTTTTTCTTTTTTACGTTACTTTCTTGCGTGCCAAGAAAGTAACCAAAGAAGGCACAAAGGAGGGGATTTCGATGTCCCCGACGCCCCGTTTTATAATGATATTTTGCTATGTAATATTGGTGTTGATAGGGGATGGGAGGAGCATCCACACTTTTTTTGAAATAATCTAACTATCTTATCCCATCGGAAAGAATAACCTCGGAAATTGTGTTTGCTAACAACACTGCGCATCTTTTTGCTTCGGATAGTGTGTTACCGCAGCTGCCTATTTCAATAAGGATCGACCCCGGAGCGTGTTCAGCGTTAAAACTTGCAGAACGCAGATTTATGGGTCGCATAAGGGTATTGTACTTTTCTATAAGCGAATACTGAAAATATGATGCAACCGTAAGGTTGTTCATCCAGTTTGGGTGGTTAGCGCCTGATGAATTTGTACCGACTACAAGCATTGCTTGGGCAACGGATTCATTATTGATCGTAGTAACGGGCTTGAGCTTTTCCATATTTGTTTTGACTATTGAGTCTCTATGTATATCAAAAACATACTGGATTGACGGATATTTTTTTATATACTCCATTACTGCAGCTTCAGAGAGGTTGTAGCTTTCTGAGTAGCTTTGAGCATCAAACATAGTCTCACAATGAATGGTAGGGATTCCGTTATTGTTTAGTGTATCTGCAAAAGCTCTGCCGACAGCGACAACGTTGTTGTTTATGTCGGTAGTTCTTGTGGGCGTGTCGGCTGTATAAGTAGCGGAATTTTCGGGCATATAACATTCCGTGCCGTGTGTATGTATGATCAAAACCAACGGTGACGCATCGTTGTTGGTTGAGGCTTGTTTGGAGTATTTAAGCGGGTATTCCTGCTTTATCAAATTGTTTATATCGGGTGAATATTTGCTTTCGTTTTTATAGATTAGATTTTCGATCGTTTGCTGCTCGCTCATATCGATCGACGAGATCGGATAGACTCCCTCGGGTAAGGGTTCGTTGGATGGTGGTGCGATCGGAGTGGAGTCTTGTCCCTGCTGATTTTCGTTTTTGTATTGGTCATAAATAGACATTGCGAGTGGGGAATAGTCGATTTTTTGTAAATTTATGTATGAATACGGACCTTGAGAGGCGTTTTGCGTTTTCAAAACCGTTGTCGAATACGTTGGAATACTCATTCCATTCAACATGATTTTATTGCATATAGGTATATATGAAAAATCCAACGCCGTTTTTACTATGGAAAGAATGAAAGCAAAAGCGGCAATTGCGCTTAACGTAATTTTGATGATTTTTTTAGCCATAACGTCCCCCTTAATAACAAACCGAGGTAGTATTCCTCGGTTTATTATATTTTTGTAAGCAGGGGATTATTCCAACGTAAGAGCAGAGTTTAATGCGTTTGCAATAAGAGATGCCAGTGACGAGATGACAACGTCGTTTTCGTTAAGCGTAACAAAAAAGCTTTTGCCGTTTTCGAGGATTTCTGTAAGCTTATCGCTTATATCCGTGATTTCTGCCTTTTCGAGAGCTTCGTAAACCAAGGTAGATGAGCTGACCATTGTCGGAACTCCTATTGCAATTACGGGAATTCCGACGGTTTCCTTGTTTATCGCGTGACGCTTGTTGCCTATTCCCGAGCCGGGTGAAATGCCCGTGTTACATATTTGGACTGTAGAAGCAAGTCGGTCTACGCTCTTTGAACAAAGCGCATCGATAACAATAAGCACGTCGGGCTTAACGCTGTTTGCAGCGCCCTTTATAAGCTCAAGCGTTTCAATTCCCGTTTGACCGATAACTCCGGGGGAGATGGCTGAAACGCTGTGGGAGTGCAGTAATTTAAAAAGCTCGGCATCGGCTTTTTCGACGTGGCTTGTGGCGGTAATATCCTTGATGACGAGCGGCCCTACAGCATCGGATGTGATGTGTCTGTTGCCTAAGCCGCATATTAAAATATTGAGCTTCTCTTGTTTGATATTTGCAAGCTTTTTTATGTTTTCGCAGATTATATCGGACAGCTTTTTTTGTGTAGTATCATCGAGCTTCCATATTTTATCAAAGCTTATCGTGACGTAAGTTCCGATGGGCTTTCCGATAGCATTTTCGCCGCTTTGGTTTGTTATTTCTACAGTGGATATATTAGCGATATCAAGCTTGTTTTCATTTACCGTAATGCCATCGGAAAGCTGCTTGTTTTCGATGACCGGTGACTCTGCGGCAAGGTCGGTTCTGACGTAATTGTTTGTGTTCATTCAGCTGTTATTCCTTTGTTTTTTTTGTTAGTTATTTTTGACTGCAAAAAATAAAAATATGTAAAAAGTTAAATTATTTAAGAAAAGTTGAAAAAAATTAGAAAACTATTGCAAATATTACTTGAAACTTTCGTTTTGTTATTATATAATCATAGAGATATTGATATTGTGTTGTGCGAAATAGCCAAAAACTCGATGGTTAATTGTGCAAATGGCTAAAAGTGAAAAAAAGGTGTCTAATACCATTGATAAATACGTAAAAATATGTTAAAATTGTATGGTGTATAAGTGCTTTTTTAGAAAAAAGGACGTTCACACAAGTAATTGATTTTAAATTAAAATTTCATTTCTAATGAGGGGGCTCACCAAATGAAAAGAATATTGGCATTTACATTGTGCCTTGTTATGCTTGTGCCGCTTTTTGCAGGCTGTGGGAAGAAAGATGAAAACGATAAGGGTGCGATTATTCGCGCTTATATGACATCTGACATCTACAACTTCGACCCGATCTACGCATACACGGACGATGCAACAACAAAGATTATGGGTATGGTATACGAAGGTCTTTTCCGTCTTAACAAAGACAACAAGCCGGAGAAGGCACTCTGTAAGGATTATAAAATAATCGAAGATAAAGAGACCGGCGAATACAAGATGGAAATCACCATCAACAAGACAGCTTGGAGTGATGGTAGAGAAGTATCTGTTGACGACGTTATCTTTGCATGGAAGAGAATACTTGATCCTGAATTCTCATGCAGTATTGCGCCCATGCTTTACGACATCAAGAACGCAAAGACATACAAGAGTGGTGACTGTTCTCCCGATGACGTAGGACTTTACGCAGTTGATACAAAGGTAATGGAGATCCAGTTTGAAGGCAAGATCGATTACGATGCATTCATCGAAACACTTTGCTCACCCTTGCTCGTTCCGCTTCGTGAGGACATTATCGCTAAGGCAGAACAGTGGGCATCAAACGTTGCTATTATGGTAAGCAACGGTCCTTTCTCGGTTCGTTCATTTACTCCCGGTGAAAAGGTAGCTCTCCAGCGTAACTCTTACTACTATCGCGATGCTGAAAAGGATGCAGAGGATAAGGTAGTAAAGCCCTACCGTATATTTGTTGATCTTTCTGCAACACCCAAAGAACAGATGGAAGCTTATAATTCAGGTGAGCTCTTCTATATGTCTGAAATTCCGCTTGAATTCAGACAGGATATGAAGTCCGGAGTTAAGGTTGTTGATATGCAGAGTGTTCACACTTACTACTTCAACACAAACAATGAGTTGTTCAAGGATGCAAAGGTTAGACAGGCGCTTTCTATGGCTCTTGACAGAGAAAAGATCGCAGAGATCGTAGTATTTGCAAAGGCTGCTAAGGCTCTTATCACAGACGGCGTGTTTGATACAACAAGAAAGACCAGCTTCAGAGAAGAAGGCGGAGACCTCATCAAGACAACTGCTGACGTTCAGGCTGCTAAGAAGCTTCTTAACCAGGCAGGCGTAAAGAAGGGTTCATTCACAATTACGATCAGAGACAACGAAGTTGACTTCGCTGTTGCTAAATACGTAAAGGGTGTATGGGAAGGACTTGGCTTTAATATTACGATTGAAAAGCTCAGCGGTAAGAAGACATTGACAGAAAACGAATACGAAGTATACGTTGATGAATTTGAACAGGCATTCAAGACAGGTGACTTTGATGTAGCCGGAATTGACCTTCAGATGTTCTCAACAGACGCATTCGCAACATTGGCAAGCTTCGCAAGCAACGGTTACTCCGGTACAGCACTTGACCTTTCTAACAAAGAAGGCGGCGGATGGGATCTTAAGCCCAGCGTAACAGGTTACGATAACGATAAGTACAATAAGGCTATTGAAAACGCATTTAATGAAAAGACAGACCGCGCTAAGAGAGCCGGATATCTCCACGAAGCAGAAAAGATTCTTCTTGAAGATATGGTTGTAATGCCTCTCGTAACATTGCAGAACGCATATGCAGCAAACAAGAGCCTTTCTAAGTTCACGTTTGACTTCTATGGATGTCCTAACTTCACAAATGCAAAGTTCAAGAATTATGAGCTTTACACAAATGCTGAAGAAAAGGAAGAAAAGTAATAAGTAATAACATGACAGCCGGGGGCAGCAAAGCTTTCGGCTGTTTGAATTTTAGGAGAAAGATATGCTTACAGATAGAGATGACGTGAAGATATTTATACTGTATTTGCTAAACAGTATAGGTTACCCGCTTGAGCAGGACGTATTGCACGACGTGTCTGTTCAGGATGGATTTGTAACGTCCTTTGACTTTATTGAAGCTTTTGATGAGCTTGTGCAGACCGAGAATCTGAAGACGGCGGATCCGTCAAACGAGGATGAGCTTGTTGAGATTACGGAAAAGGGTAAGCACGTTGCAGAGACCTTGAACGGAAGATTGCTTTCGAGCGTTAAGGAAAAGGCGCTTAAAAGCGCACTGAGACTTTTGTCGTTTGAGAAAAGAGGTACGAAGATAACCTCCGAGGTTACACAGCTTCCTCACGGCAAGTATGAGTTTAAGTGCTCTATAAAGGACAAGGGTGGCGAGCTTATGGAGCTTAAGGTTATGATAGATAACCCGAAGCAGCTCGATAGGACGATGTATAACTTTGACGAGCGCCCGGAATTTATATATAAAGGCATTCTTGCGCTTCTTGCAGGAGAAGCAAACTATTTGTTAGATTAAGAGTTTTTGTGTAAAATATTGAGAAATTTTGTACAAATTTCACTAAATATAAATACGAATATCAATCAAATTGTGAAAAAACTATTGACAATTAGTTTTTTAGTGGTATAATGTCTGTATGTAATATTGGGGGTAGGGTATTTTGTGGAAAAAGAATTACTATCTCTGATAAGACTTGCAAGGTCGGGAAGCGAGAGCGCTTTTGCTGACTTGACCGTGCAGTACAAGCCGTTGATCGAAAGTATGTCGAGGTCATATTACAGAAAATACTCGGGGGAGCTTTATTCCGAGGAGGATTTTCTGCAGGAGGCATCGATGGCGTTGTATTCGGCGGTGTGTTCGTATAACGAATCGGACGAGGTAACGTTTGGTTTGTATGCGAAGATATGCGTAAGGAATAGGCTTGTTTCATTACTCCGCTCAGCATCAAAAAAGACGAAGAAGACGAGTGGCAGAGGTGTTGAATACACCGAGCCGTCACATAGACTTTTGGAGAAAGAAGATATAAAACAGTTTGAGAAAAAGATCGAGGCTGTTTTGAGCGAACTTGAGTGGTCGGTTTTTTGTTTGTATATTCAGAAGAAGTCTTATGCGGATATCGCAAGGGAGCTTTGCAGAAGCGAAAAGACGGTCGATAATGCAATATACAGGATTAAGAAAAAACTGAAGGAGCTCAAGTAATTAAAAAAACGATATAGACCCTGTAATACGGGGATATAATATAATTTTTATCCAAATTAAAGCGAGGGAGAAAACAATGTACGAAGACAAGAAATTAGTTTGCAAAGACTGTGGACAGGAATTCGTGTTTACAGCAGGTGAACAGGAATTCTACGCAGAGAGAGGATTCCAGAACGAGCCCCAGAGATGTAAGCCCTGCCGTGACGCAAGAAAGCAGGCTACAAAGGCTACAAGAGAAATGTTCACAACAACTTGTGCAAACTGCGGAAAAGAAGCTAAGGTTCCTTTCCAGCCCAGCAATGACAGACCCGTATACTGCAGCGAATGCTTTGCAGCTATGAAGGATCAGCAGTAAGTCGATTTAAATTACATAAATAGATTTATATGTCAGTTAAAAAGCTACACTTTAAAGTGTAGCTTTTTTACTTTTTGTGCAGACGGAGTTTAGCGAAAATAAAAAGGATAAAGATTACAAAAAAATACAAAAAAATATATACAAAATAGATTTTTTGTGGTATAATGTCATATGTATAATTAGGTGAATAATATTTTGATGCGGATGAGGCATTTTACGATGAAAGAAAACAGAAGGTTTCGTTCGGATGAACGAACAGAAAATTACGAGCAATCAGAAAATGTGATAGTGGGAAGAAACTCGGTAAGAGAGCTTCTCGTATCAGGTAGAGATATAGATAAGATATTTGTTCAAAAGGGTGAGAGAACGGGTTCGATCACAAGCCTTATTGCAGAGGCAAGAAGCCGTACCATACCGGTTGTTGAGTGCGAGAAGGCTAAGCTTGACCGCATATCCAACGGAACGAATCATCAGGGAATAGCGGCGTTTGCTGCGGAGAAAGAATATTGCAGCATTGACGATATTATAAAATATGCAGAGGAGCTTGGTCAAAAGCCGCTTATAGTTATTGCTGACAGAATAGAAGATCCTCATAATTTGGGAGCTCTTATAAGAGCAGCTGAATGCGCAGGTGCTCACGGGTTAATAATACCTAAGAGAAAGGGAGCTATGCTGACTCAGGTGGTGTCTAAGGCATCGGCGGGAGCTATGGAGCATATGAGAATAGCTAAGGTTACCAACCTTGTTATGACAGTTGAGGAGCTTAAGGAAAAGGGACTTTGGATATTTGCTGCCGAAGCGGGCGGTGATAAATATTACGAGCAGGACTTGACCTGCGCTGCGGCGATAGTGCTTGGCAGTGAGGGAAAGGGTGTTTCGAAGCTGTTGCTTGAAAAATGTGATTTTGTATTGTCCATACCGATGTACGGCAAGGTCAATTCATTCAACGTATCAGCGGCAGCGGCGGTGTTGCTTTGTGAAGCTGCAAAACAGAGGAATGCTTAATAATTTACGTAACTAAATGTTTTTTGCGATATAGATAAAGAATATTTAAAACATAGGAGTAAAACAAAATGGATAACGAAAAAATAAACGGTCTTGAATTAAATACTCCCAACGAAGAGACAGAAGCGAATGACTCGCCTATTACCGCAGATGATCTTATAAAGAAACTTAAGACAAACTTGAAGCAGAACCCTAATCTTCAGGGTGAGGAGCTTTTTGAGTCAGAAGAGGATTTAGACTCTGAGTTTGTATCCTTTGATGAAGAAATAGAGTTTGATGACATTGTTGACGAAAACGGCAAGGTGTCGGATGAGGAATATTTCAAGGCTTGGGAGGAAAGCTTCCAGAAGCTTGTAAACGAGGAGATTCCTGCGCTTGAAGACGTGGCAGAGCCCGTTGAGGAAGAGCTTCCTGCTGAAGAAGAGAAGCCCAAGGAGAAGATGTCTATAACTGATTCTGTTAAGAATCTTATCGCTTCATTAAAGGCTAACGTTATTGGTTCGGAGACTGAGGAAGCGGCAGCTGAGGAAGAGGTTGTTGAAGAATCGGTTGAAGAAGTGGTCGAAGAAGAATCCGAGGAGCTTGTTGCAGAAGCAGAGGCGGAAGAACCTGCAGAGACTGACACAGAAACAGAACAGATGACGTTTGAAGAGCCTGTAGCAGAGCCTGTAGCTGAAAAAGAATATTCGGTTGTTATAGGAAGCACGTCCGATGAAACGGCAGTGTATGATCCTACTCAGCTTAAGCAGACTAAGAAGTCTGATGACACAGAAAGCCTTTTCGAAGAAAATGATCAGGCAGGTGTTACGGAAGCAGAGCAGCTTACGTTCAGTATGACCGAAGATGATCTTCAGAAGAGCATCGAAGAAGCAGAAGCGTTTATTTTTGATAGAGAATACGTATCTGATCCTGAAGAAGTGATAAATGACGGCGATATGTCAAAGGAATTTGATATATCAGGCGAAAACATACCCTCGACCGAGGAGTTTGACCAGACAGACCTCTGGATAGCATCTGCATTCGGTGATGAGGATGAGGTAAAGAATAAGTTTGGCGAGGCTGTTGCTCAAGAGGTGCAGACTCAGCTTGATATCGATGTAAGCGATTATTTGAAGGAACAGAAGAAGCCTGTAAACAACGCTAAGATTGCTGAGGAATATACCTCTCAGTCTCAGACGAAGGATGTGTTTGCAAGATACAGAAAGCTTCATAAGCAGGGGCTCATTAAGATGGCGGCTTGCTTTGTGGTGTTGTTTATAGCATTCTTGTTTGAAAATATTACAGCATTCGGCGGAAAGCTTCCGACGTCGTTGAGTCCTCAGAACTATCCTGTTGTTTATATTCTTGTAAGCCTTCAGTTCTTGGCGTTGGCTGCAGCGATTGCTTGGGAAGAGCTTTACAGAGGCGTTAAGGCGTTATTTACTTTACGTCCGTTGCCCGAAAGCCTTACGTCTGCGATGGTTATCGTGTCTGCTTTGTATCATATAGCTCACTGCTTTATTTCCGAAACAGATCCTTCCGTTGCGCTTTACGTATTCCCCGTTATAGTTTGCATATTTGTTACTTTGGTTTATGATTTCTTCAACCTGAAGAGAGAGATATATAGCTTTAATATAGTAGCGTCAAAGAGATTGAAGTATACTATAAATAAGGTTGAAAACGAGAGCGCAGATCTCGAAAACGAAGCTTTTGGCGCATATCTTTCCGACGAAGATGACGTTACTATGTTCAAGATCGGTAAGACAAGCTTTGTTAAGGGCTTCTCCGAGAGAATGAATCGTTATTCCAGATTTAATTCGATAGTAAGCATACTCCTTTCTGTAGCTGTTGCATTGGGACTTATATTCTTTATAATCGCAACTGTGACACATGACGTAAAGAGCGGTTTCTCATTTGGATATCTTGCGTTTGTGTTTGCTATTCCGGCTTGCTCATTGCTTGGATTTGGACTTCCTTTCTACAAGGCATCCAAAAAGGCTTTTGATGATGACAGCGCGATTATAGGCTGCGAATCACTTGAGGAATATTCAAAGGCAAATACACTTTCATTCGATGACAAGGACGTGTTCCCGTCATACGGCGTAAAGGTTAAGAGCATTAAGGTTTACGGCGAAAGCAGAATAGATAAGATACTTTATAACGCGGCAAGTGTGTTTAAGCAGATAGGCGGTCCTTTGGCTGACGTGTTTGATACTGCAACTCACGAGCTTGGTAATTCTGAAAATATCGAGATCATAGAGATCTCAAAAGACGGAATTGAGTCGATAATTGACGGTCAGCATATTTATATAGGAAAATCGTCATATCTTAAGTCGAGAGGATTTACTCCGAACGTCGAGCTTGCTGATGAGCACCTCGAAACAAGCGGTGAAGCAAGTGTTATGTATATGGTTTGCGATGATGAAATTTCAGCAAAGATGTACGTTCAGTATACTATAGATCCCGATTTTGAGTTTACTCTCAGAAAGCTTTATAAGGCAGGTATCTGTATAGGAATTAAGACGTTTGACCCGAATATTGATGACAAGCTTCTCGGAAGCAAGGTTAATATAGCAAAATATCCCGTAAGGATATTGCGTTGCAGCTCACTTGAGGAAAAGACGATCCCGCAGGATGAGGCTGACAGCGGTATCGTATCAAAGGGCGGACCTCGCAACTTGCTTAATACTTTTGTGTTGTGCGCGAAGGTGCTTTATGCTAACAGAACTAACGTAACAGTAAAGATTATGTCCGTTTTGTTCAGCGTATTGCTTATGGCATTCTTGCTTGTATTTGGTAAGGTAACTGCTATCCCCTCGATATACGTTGTGCTTTATCAGATATTCTGGATGATACCCGTTTACTTGATTTCGAAATTCTACGTGTGATAGAAGACTGTCGGGAGGGAATTGTTTCCCTCCCGTTTTTGCAAATTATTGAGACTGTTAATGCTTGGCGGAGGAAAGAATGGATAACCGATTGGAAAATATACTGACTAAGGTTATGAAGCCGGGAAGATATATCGGCGGAGAATACGGTCAGACGATAAAAGATAAGGATAAAATTAAGGCAAGATTTGCTTTTTGTTTTCCCGATTCGTATGAGATAGGTATGTCGAATTTAGGAATACGTATTTTGTATGGCGTTTTGAACAAGATGGACGACGTATGGTGCGAGAGAGTTTATGCGCCTTGGGAAGATATGGAAAAGGAAATGAGAGAGAATGATATTCCTCTCTGGGCTGTTGAAAGTGGAGATAAGCTTCTCGACTTTGATTTCGTGGGCTTTACTTTGCAATATGAGCTTTGCTATTCGAACGTTTTGAATATGCTTGACCTTGCAAAGATTCCTCTTTTGGCAAAGGATAGAGATGATTCGTGCCCGATAGTTATAGGCGGAGGGCCCTGCTCATATAACGCCGAACCTGTTGCCGACTTTTTTGACGTATTTTCGATAGGCGAGGGCGAGGATGCTCTTTGCGATATCGTAAATCTCTATAAAGATATGAAGGCGAACGGAACGTATACGAGAAAAGCGTTCTTGCACGAAGCGGCAAAACTTGAGGGCTTCTACGTGCCGTCGCTTTATGACGTAACTTATAACGAGGACGGCACGGTTAAGGCTTATACTCCGATCTTTGATGATATTCCGAAGAGAATACGTAAGAGAATTATGAAGGATCTCGATAAGGCGTATTTCCCCGACAAGCTTGTTATGCCTTACATAGAAACAGTTCACGACAGAATTATGCTCGAGGTTTACAGAGGCTGTATCAGAGGATGCAGATTCTGTCAGGCGGGTATGGTTTATCGACCCATAAGAGAAAAGTCTCCCGAGGTTTTGAATGCTCAGGCAAAGTGCTTGTTTGAGAATACCGGATACGATGAGATTGCCTTGTCATCTTTAAGTATAAGCGACTATTCAAAGATAGATAAGCTTACCGACGATCTTCTTGAATGGACTGACGATAATATGGTAAGCCTTTCGTTGCCGTCACTCCGCGCGGACAGCTTTACAAAGGAGCTTATGGATAAGATCTCGTCAGTAAGAACGGGCGGTCTTACTTTTGCTCCCGAGGCGGGAACACAAAGACTCCGCGATGCGATAAATAAGAACCTTTACGAAGAAGACCTCTTGAAAGCTTGCGACGTTGCGTTTAAGGCAGGCAAGACTCAGGTTAAGCTGTATTTTATGATGGGATTGCCGACTGAGGAATATGAAGACCTTGACGGAATTCACGCTTTGGCAAAGAGGGTTGTTGATACTTACTATGCAAATCCCGACAGACCTAAGGGTAAGTCTCCCAAGGTAACGATAAGCGCCGCTTGCTTTATACCGAAGCCGTTTACGGCGTTCCAGTGGGAAAAGCAGGAGGATATGGAAACTCTGCTCGAAAAACAGCAGTATATTCTCGGAACCATTACCGACAGAAAGGTTAAGTTTAACTACCACGATGCAAAGGTTTCGCGACTTGAGGCTGTGTTTGCAAGAGGTGACAGAAAGCTTTGTAAGGTTATGCTCGAGGCTCATAAGGCGGGAATTAAGTTTGATGCGTGGGACGAATATTTCGATTACGAAAAGTGGATGCAGGTGTTTGATGCTTGCGGTATAGACCCCGCTTTCTATGCGAACAGAGAGTTTGGCAAGGATGAGGTATTGCCGTGGGATATTATTGATATTGGCGTAACGAAGGAGTTCCTCTTGCGAGAGAACAAGAAGGCGCATGAGTCAAAGACGACACCTAACTGTCGAGAAAAATGCTCTGCGTGTGGCGCTGATTGCTTGGGAGGTGAGAAGACGTGGTGCAACAGAAAACTTTGCGAGTAAAATTTGAAAAGACGGGCAAGCTTCAGTATATATCACATCTTGACCTTCTGAGAACAATGCAGACGGCACTCCGTCGCTCCAAGGTGAAAATGATATATTCCGAGGGCTTTAACCCTCATATGAAGATAACGTTTGCGCTTCCGCTTTCGATTGGGATTGAGAGCGTATGCGAATATATGGATATTAAGACCGATATATCGACCGATTGCAAAGAGGTAAAGAATAATTTATCGAAGAACCTGCCTAACGATATGAAGGTGCTTGACGTATATGAAGCAGAGAGTAAGCTTACAGATATTAAGTATGCTTCGTATACTATTTATCTTGACTACGGAGACAAGACTGAGAATGCTGCTGTAATAGGAAATAAGCTGTTTTCCGAGCCGCTTGTTGTAACCAAGAGAACCAAGAAGGGCGAAAAGGATATTGATATTCAGCCTATGATCCATAAGGCTGAGGTTAAGTATGAATATGGATGCGCGATAATAAACTGTACGCTTTGCGCTGACAGTGAGAATTATCTGAATCCGTTTTATCTTACGGGTGCGCTTGATAAGGCGATGGATATGACAGCACTACATAAAAGAACGGTGCGTGTCGGAGCATTCTTTGCAAACGATAAAGAGTTTAAATAATTAAAAGGAGCTTTTAAAAGGCTCCTTTTTAATTAGATTTTTAAGGTTTTTGCGGTTTCCAAAGGTGCTTTTTACAAAAAGCGCCTTTGGTCAAGGGTTCGGGAGCGAAGCTCCTGACATTCTGTGCCCTTTGAAAAAAGCGTTAGCTTTTTTCTTTTTTCTAAGATATATTATTTTGCTTAATAATATTATCTTTTCTTTTTTACGTTACTTTCTTTGCACAAAGAAAGTAAC
>SVRB01000095.1 GCA_015065045.1 Oscillospiraceae bacterium
GAGGCATATTTAACTCTGTAGCTTTATCAATAGAGTATTTTACAGCCCTCATCACCTCGGTGGTTCTCGGGAACGCACCGAATCCCTGTCTACCAAGCTTAACTACAATCAATGAAGCCTCGGGCGCCATTCCTCTTTCTCGCCCGTCAGAATAGCTTCCGTTGCCTGCGGCAACCCCCGATACCGCTGTTCCGTGGCCTATATTATCTCTGAAGTCGAGTATTTCAAACGGATTTGGATTTGTCAAGGCTTGGTTGATCTGTTCGTTTGTATATTCGCTTCCGCTTCTGAACCCAAGAGGCGCGTTACCGTCTGTTGTTTGATCCCATATATAAAGAATTCTACTCGTTTGGTCATCGTTAATAAAATCGGGATGCGTATAATCTATCCCTGAATCAATTATTGCAATTACAGTACCCTTGCCCGAGAGATTATAGGGCTCTCCTTGAGCTCTGGTAACGCAGGTCGAATACCGACTGCTTGACAGCTCGTATGTAAGTGTTTTTGGAAGCTCAACGTATTCTGTATTAGGATATGAGTATAAAGATTTTATTTGCTCCGTTGTTCCGGTTATAATGGCATAGCTGTTGTTTAATATTTCAATAGCTTCAAAGCTGTCGCTGTATGAAAGAATATCGCCGTTGTATTTGACAATGACCTCAAGTCTTCCGTCGACAAGCAGTGACGGGTTAAATCTTAAAAGTGAATCAATGTTGTTTATCGGAATATTTTCTCTATTCATAATAAAATCACCTTAAGGTCAGTATATGATGTTTATTTTTGTTGTGTGAGTTTCAAGCAAAACAGAAAATTAAGCATAGTATGATATAAAGTAAACAATTGGGGTGTTTTTATGCAAAATGAGAACAATTTTCAAAGTGGATTTTTACGTGTCAGCGTATATGATCAAACGGAAGGGAGACCACTCAACAACGTAACGGTAAGTATATCCGTGCCGGGAGAGGATGGCGGTGTTATAGAAAATCTTGTTACTAATTCATCGGGAAATACAGAGACTATAACGCTCGGAGCCCCCGATATCGGCTATTCTCTCGAACCTGAACCGAGTGTAAGACCATATTCGGAGTATAATATAACGGTCAACGCAGACGGGTTTGAGCCGTATAGAATAGAGGGTGTACAGATATTACCCGAGGCTTTGGCGTTACAAAATATCTTTTTGACGCGGAGGCAGACAAATAGACCTATAGAAAATGATATATTCATTTTACCTCATACCTTGTGGGAAGATTTTCCGCCAAAAATTCCCGAGGATGCGGTTAAGCCGTTACCTATGGGAGAGGGATTTGTTGTATTGCCTGATCCGGTGGTGCCTGAGTTTATAATAGTACACGACGGTGTCCCGACCGATGCTTCGGCTCAAAATTTTTACGTGACCTTCAAAGACTATATAAAGAATGTTGCAAGCTGTGAAATATATTCAACTTGGCCTATTGAAACGATAGAGGCAAATATACTTGCTATAATCTCGTTTACGTTAAACAGAGTTTATACCGAATGGTACAGAGGCAAGGGATATGATTTTACAATAACAAGCTCGACCGCATACGACCAAGCATTTGTGTATGGAAGAAACATATTCTCGGAAATATCAGAGGTTGTGGACTATCTTTTTACCACCTATATTACAAAACCAAATATAAGACAGCCGTTGTTTACGCAATATTGTAACGGAAGCAACGTTACGTGTCCGGGATGGTTGAGTCAATGGGGATCAAAAGAGCTTGGAGACAGGGGCTTTGATGCAGTTCAGATTTTGAGGCAATACTACGGAAGCGATATATATCTTGCCGCTGCAGAAAGCGTGTCGGGAGTGCCGTCATCATATCCGGGATTTGAGCTTTTGATCGGATCCGAGGGTAATTACGTCAGAACGATACAAGAACAGCTTAATGCAATTTCAGACAACTATCCCGCAATACAAAAGCTACGTGTTGACGGTATATACGGGCCGTTGACAGAGGGCGCTGTCAGAACCTTTCAGGAAATATTCGACTTGCCCGTTTCGGGAATTGTTGACTTCGGAACGTGGTATCAAATATCAAACATTTACGTTGCCGTAGAAAGACTCGCCTCGGGAGTGTAAAAAATAAAACTGCCTGAAAAGGCAGTTTTTTCTATTAAATATAAACGAGATCATTTATGAGCTATAAGCTCATCGCGTTCGCGTTTTCTGATATTCCATAAACGCTTGTATAAAAAATATAAACACGCAAAGTATATGGCAAAATAGACTGCATAGCATATAATATATGCTACGTAATCGGCAAATATAAATTTATCTTGGGTTATAAGTGTAAGTCTGCCCGTCGCTGTTTGGTATATACCTTCAAACAATACGGAAGCCGGTAATGCAAACGTACCTGTTTTTGTCATATCTCCGAGGGACGAAAAACACACAATAAACCTTACCAACTCTCCGGGAGCAATGAGTAAAATTAAATTTTTTAGCATAAAGCTTTTATCTACAGCGGGTTTGAAGTGTGATGGAACTCTGTCTTTGAAAAATATATAAATTATTCCTAATGATATAATTAAGCTTATGGGTATAAGTACTACATACAACAGAATAGTAAGACGTATCTGAGAGGGAAGAATATCAATTTTTTTCAAAAATATTGCTGCATACATTGCAATCAGATAGGATACCCAGTTTGAAAAAAGGGAAATAAATGCGAAAACGAGTACTTGTACAGGGTCAATGCTGGATTTTTTATACATAGGATTCTCCTTAAAATAGCTGTGCTGAAAAAGTCTATATAAAAATACTTATACCATTATTATATAATAAAAACCGCAGAAAGTCAATCTGCGGTTTTTATATATAAGTTTTATTTATGCGTCGGGATTCTGGTAGTCAACGGGTTCGCCTTTTACAACCTTCTGCGCAGCGTTTACTATGTTCAGAACTGAATCTTTGAGAACGTAGAATTCGCCTTTTCCGTTAAGTGTATAGAGACAACGGCGTGTTGAGTAGGGATAGAAAGCGTACTCGAGTGTCTTTCCGTCTTTTGTGGTCATCTTAAATGTCGCAAGACATTCAAGTCCTGTTGTATCGTTAACATCTGCTGTTGTTACAAGGTTGGTTGTCAAGAGCATCATATAGAGCTGACGGAAGTTATCAGATGACTCGATATATTTACCGGAGCTTTTTAGCTTAACATCAAGGTTTGTCTTTGTTGTGGTGACACCTGTTACGGGGTTTGTTGTGGTTTCGCCATCGGAAATATAGAGGATAAACGTTTCGTTAAAGCTGCCTGACGAAATCGTTACGCTTGTGATATCCTTTATATCATACTGGAAGATAGGCTTTTCAACGTATTCGATAAGCTCCCATTCGAGAAACTCAAATTTTTCTTCTGACATAAGGCAAATTGTATTAAAGAGGATAGAATATGCGTAATAGGTTCCGTCTTCATTTTGTTTGCTTATGAGAATGTTGTTTTGAATACCGTTGTGTGTGAAGTAAAGCTCGTATGCAGGCTCATCAAGATTATATTCCTTAAGGTCTTCTTTTGTGAAGGTTTGATCGTCTTTTCCAAGCTTGATTACAGCCTCACCATAGAAATCCATAAAGCTCTGAAGAAGCTCATCATAGTTTGTTGAAACGTTATAGGTTCCCGGGAAATACATCTCGTAATCTATAAAGTCTTCGTATTTTTCACCGTTTTCATCTTTAGACTCTTGGGTTTTTGATGTTATTGCCACGAAAACGTTTTTAGCCTCGAGATTCTCATAGATACTACCGAGTGTTCCGCTGGAGGAATAGTCCGGTGCGTTGTCACCGTATTTCAAGAGAATAAAATCTTTAACGGTAAAGTAATCGACCTGTGATACGGGAAGGAACAACATAGGTGTAATAAGATTTTCAACGGGGCCGAGGAGTGTCTGAGAAACTGCGCCGTCTAAGATATAGATTGCATCACGTCCCTCATATCTTGCATAAAAACCTGCTCCTGTGGGGATTACGTCGCCGATATAAACCTTATGTTTTGCACCCTTTCTTGTAGTAAGAACGTAGTAAGCGGGATTGTCTTCTTCTGCGAGGCCGTAAATACTGAAATCTTCAGCCTTTTCGGTAACTCGTCTCATAGTAGCAGGGAAGCCTGCGTTTGAAATGAGAGTTGAAAACATTTCCTTACTGTAGGGGGCGTTCAGATAACCCTCAATAAAGAAGTCTTTTTCTTTTTCGTCATAGAAAAATTTATAGCTTCCGTTTTTGTTTGTTACTTCGATTGACTGGATAGCTTCTCTGGGCTGATGCTCAAACATAAGCACGGTAGTGTTCGTCGCGTATGCTTCGCCTTCAAGCAGCTTGATCGGCTCTTCAGTCGTCATATCCTTGATCAACGGTGCTACAACGAAAAAGTATACACACGTTAATACGATGAATAATACAGCAAGAGCGGATATAAGATATATACGTTTTTTTATCATAAATGCTTTCTCCTTATTTGGATAACGATACCTATAGCAAATACGATAACGGGCGCGATTATTGTGACAGCCAAAGTCCAGTTGTTAGCAACGTCCTTTGTAAGAGTCAATGATTCGTTTTCGAGATACTTGCTTTCGAGGCTGTGGGGAACTGTTTCTCTACCCATAGCGCGCATAGCGGCATACAAAACGTCGCTGTTAGAATATGCTTTGTTGTGGAGGTAATCGTTGTTCGCAAAGTCTGTTGAGCCTATAACCATAACGTATGATTCATAAGCCTGGTTATTTATATATTTCTGTTCGCAGGTTATAGTCATAAGGTTATAAGGAGCTTTAAGTGATGATGAGACCTCAGCGCCTGCAAATGTGTAGTGCTTTGCTGTATCGTACGTTGTAAGAACAGATGATGCTTCTCTTGAGCTTACAGCGTCTGTGATCTGGCT
>SVRB01000096.1 GCA_015065045.1 Oscillospiraceae bacterium
GTAAAGGATAGATTATGGACAGAGAAACGTATAATGATCCCGATATATCCACCGCCGAGCTTGTAAACCGCGATACGTTTGAGCGGCTTCAGGCAAAAAAACGGTTTAAAAAGGTTATCAGGTGCATAAATTATGTATTGCTCTCTATAGTTTTGTGTTTCTGCTTTGTGATAATATGTATGGCTGCTTTCTTGAAGATTGAGCATATAGAGGTCACGGGAAACAACAGATATACGTCGGATGAGATAGTGCAGGCAAGCGGAATTTCCGTAGGTCAGAACCTGTATGCTATCGACAAAAAAGAGGCAAGACGTTTTATTACTCTTGAATATCCTTATATAAACGAGGTCATCATCAGAAGGACGTTGCCTTCAACGTTGACCTTTAAAATCGGAGAAGAGGATCCGAAGTACTATACGGAAATATTCGGTGAATATTTCATTCTTTCGCAGTCGCTCAGGATCTTGGAAAGAACGAAAGAGTTTGACGAGAACAATACCTCTCTTGTTTTGATCAAGCTTCCGACTGCAAAGAAAGCCATAGTAGGAAGTGCTATGGAATTTGACAAAGAGCTTACGTTTGAATATATAAGCGAGTTTATCGACAAGGTCGAAAACAACAGTATGGCGTCACGCCTTACCGAAATTGATATTTCAAATAAGTATAATATTTACGTAAACTGTGAGGACAGATTCAAAATATATCTCGGTGACAATACCGATACGGATATGAAGCTGACGTTCGCAGGTCTTATGATAGATAACTTTGAGCCTGACCAAAGGGGAACTGTCGACGCGCACGATATTACGGTGGGTTCGGTCATACTTGAGGGTTAAAAAATACATTGAAACGAAAAAATACGATATTTGAGTCGGTAAATGTAAATATATCGTTAATAATTTTAAAAAAATCTTGCTAATTTGCACAATAAGTATTATCATTATCTATATATAGCATCAACAATAATTTATTTTACGTACGACTTATAGGATTTATAAAATACAGGAGGAATGAATGATGGCATTTGAGTTTGAAGAAAACATTGGCAGCGGTGTCAATATGAAGGTTGTAGGTGTCGGCGGTGGCGGCACAAACGCGGTAAACCGTATGATAGAGGCGGGTGTTCGCGGAGTTGAATTTATTGCTGTAAATACAGATAAACAGCAGCTTGAGAAATCAGGTGCTACACATAAGATCGTAATTGGCGAAAAGCTTACGAAGGGCAGAGGCGCAGGCTGTAACCCTGAGGTAGGTACACGCGCTGCAGAAGAAAGCGCAGAGGAGATCGCAAACGTTCTCCGCGGCACAGATATGGTATTCATCACCACAGGTATGGGCGGCGGAACAGGAACGGGCGCTGCTCCTGTAATCGCTAAGATCGCAAAGGATATGGGAATCGTTACGGTAGGTATAGTAACAAAGCCCTTCCTTTTTGAAGGTAAGAGAAAGATGGAGCAGGCAGAAGCGGGTATTGCAAAGCTCAGCGAATGCGTTGACTCTCTCGTTATAATCCCCAACGAACGCTTGAAGCAGGCAAGTGAAGCGAGACTTACACTTCTCAATGCTTTCATTATGGCTGATGACGTGCTCAGACACGGCGTACAGAGCATTTCCGAGCTTATCAATGTTACAGGTATTATCAACCTTGACTTTGAAGACGTCAAGGCTGTTATGGTCGATGCCGGCAACGCACACATGGGTGTTGGTCAGGCACAGGGCAAGGACAAGGCAGAACAGGCAGCAAAGCTTGCAATTTCCAGTCCGTTGCTTGAGACCTCGATCAAGGGTGCTAAGGGTATTCTCGTTAATATCACAGCATCTCCCGACATTGCTCTCGACGACGTGTACATTGCTTCCGAGATGATCAAGAACGAAGCTCATCCCGATGCACTTGTTATCTGGGGTGCTGCATTTGACAATACTCTCGAGGATGAGATGAAGGTTACCGTTATTGCTACCGGATTTGACCACAACAACAAGACTGCTGCTCAGCAGACGACTTTTGTAAAGCCTGTTGTTGAAGAGGATCGCGTAGAAGAGGTTACCTCATACGATGATGATGATCGTTTCGTAAATAACTATGCAGAGGGAAGCGGCGACACAGAAAACGTTGGCGACGGAATCAGTGACAGCGACTTCGACGACATTCTTTCACTTCTCAACAAGAAATAAGAAAAAGACGTATAGGCTAGCGGAGATCCGCTAGCCTATTATTGCGTTTATAGGGCGTATCCGTGCGGTATGTCATTTTGTAATACAAATGGTGAGACACGGATAATACCGTGTCTCACCTGTTTTAAAATATAATGTGAGTAAAACTGCTATACGAAAAATATTGTCAACTTTTAAAAAAATACTTTATTTTTTATTATATCTGTGATATAATATCCTTGCGACACAGTTTAATATTACTCTGAACAGGCATACTATTGGTAAAAATGTATGCCTTGATGTCATTCCCTGTTTGGAGTGAACTGTGTCGCAACAGATCGGGCTGCGTTTTTTGTGCGTGGCTTAGGTCACGCACTTTTATTTTATAGAAAAGAGGAAAAAGTAATGAAAAAAGTCAGCAGTGTAATTTGGGGAATCGTGCTTATTATTGCGGGTGCATTATTCGCACTTAACGCATTAAACATAACTAACATCGACATCTTCTTTGATGGTTGGTGGACGTTGTTTATAATTATTCCATGTGCCGTAGGTTTGTTTACAGAACGGGAAAAAACCGGTAACATTATCGGTGCTGCAATTGGCGTGTTTCTTCTTTTGTGCTGTCAAGACATATTAAGCTTTTCTATGCTTTGGAAGCTTCTTGTGCCTGCTATTATTGTAATCGTGGGACTTAAGATGGTTTTCAACGGTCTTTTTGGAAACAAAGCCAATGAAATTATAGCCAAGATTAAACAAGACGGCGGCGAAACAAAGGTTGGTTGTGCCACTTTCTCCGGCTGTGAGCTGAATTATGACGGTGAAGTATTTGAAGGCGCGGAGCTTACTGCCGTGTTTGGCGGAGTTGATTGTAATTTAAAAAATGCTATTATCGAAAAAGACTGTGCGATTCAGGTGACGGCGATCTTTGGCGGCGTTGATATTCTTGTCCCCGACAATGTAAACGTTAAAGTTAGTTCAAATTGTATTTTTGGCGGAATATCAAACAAAACGGCAGTACATAAAGAAGCTCCTACCATTTATGTAAGCGGCACTTGTATGTTTGGAGGCGTTGAAATTAAATGACCAATTTCCAAAAAATAGTAAAATATATAGCAATGGCGTTTGCCATTTTTCTCACAGTCAGCATTATCGGGGGAATTTTAGGTGTGTTTGGTTTGTTCGGTGGATTTTTCAGCGGCGATACTGTGACCGAGGATATAGAAACATATTCGGTATCATCGGAGATACATAGCCTTGAAGTAAAGATAAATGCCGCTGACTTTACCATAAAGCAGGGAGAAAGCTTTTCTGTTGAAAGCAATCTAAAATATCATACGGTTGAAGATAAGAACGGCGTCCTGATGATCAAGGAAACAAAAAAGTTTGCTCATACTTATACCGGTGCTGTATTGACGCTATACCTTCCTGCAGACACAGTGTTCGAAAAAGCAAATATTATAGCCGGTGCAGGAAAACTGACTGTAGATAGCTTGTCTGCTTCTGTAATGGACTTAGAACTCGGTGCCGGTGAGGTTAGCATTGATTCTCTTGTTGCCACGTTAGATATTGACATTGACGGTGGTGCAGGGAAGATCACCGTATCAGGCGGTGCACTCCATAACCTTGATTTAGACATGGGCGTCGGTCAGTTAAATCTGACGTCTGTTCTTACGGGTGAAAGCGATTTTGATTTAGGTGTTGGTGAATCTAACATAACCATAATCGGTAATAGGGATAATTATAAGCTTGATATAGAAAAAGGTCTTGGTAATATTACCGTAGATGGAACAAGCGTTTCTAATATCAAGGGGCAAGGCAACGGAAATAACAATATCGAAATTAGCGGCGGTATCGGTGCTATTAACTTGAAATTTCAAGATGTCAAAGCTGAGTGATGTTAGAGGGTGATAATTTGAATCCATCAACATATATACCGATAATCATGCTGTGGATCATCATTTTTATTATGTTTTGCAACTACAGGTCAGCTATTGCTAAAAAAATCGTTAAGAAAAATAAGAAAGGCAAGAAAAAAATCTATTGTTTTGGACTGAAGCATAGACAATATAAGAGCTTTTGGAGGAATACATATGGAACTGAAAAAGTTAGATAAAAGTGTACTTAAATTATGGTATATTCGTGCGGCTATTGGATCGCTTGCACTGGTAGGCTTTATTACGAGCGTGGCTGTAATTCTGAATGCAACGGGTACACCCGGAGACGTAACGCTCGCTGTTTTGATAGGTGTCGGTATACCTGTCGCTTTACTTCTTGCTATCACTTTAATTATGCCGGCACTGCGCTATAAAATGTACGCTTGGGGATATGACGATAAAAGGATCATTGTAAAGCAAGGCGTGATTTTTAGACAAAGAGTAGTGATCCCTGTTTGCCAGATCCAGGATCTTCATCGAATCCAAGGGCCGATTATGATGATGTTGAAGCTGAGTGGCGTCACCATCTCAACAGCAGGTTCGAATTTTGATATTTCTACACTCACGACTGCAGAAGCTGACCGTATGATCGATGAGCTTGAACGTAATCTTGAAGCGCGAATTGAGGAATTGAGAAATGAAGAGATTTGACAAAGGTTTTATTTATTCCGGTTTGTTGTCTGATCTGTTCAGTAGCCTTGTAATAGTCTTTATCTTTCTTAAAGATTTCTTTCTTGACGATGAATCAAACCCGGAAGATATCAAGGCTGCAATTCCGTTTTTTGTAATCGGAGTTACCGTAGTTTATCTGT
>SVRB01000097.1 GCA_015065045.1 Oscillospiraceae bacterium
AAGGTCGAAAGACCGATATGCTCATGTACTTGACTCATTCAAACGCAGGTCAAGAGCATAAGCATCAATACTCACCAAAGGAAGTTATAGCAAACTTTGATTTTGAAAGCGAAGTTGCAGTGTCAAAAATGCTCGGTAATTTCGAGCAATTTTCATACGCGCAACAGCTTGAATATGTAAATTCCCTTTCGGTAAATGAAAAGACAAAGGCTTATGCCCAGCTCGAGAAGCTCTGGAAGCTTCATTGTCAATGTCTTGTGCTGAAGCCTGACCGTCATATAGACGTAATGTTTATTCAAGGTAAAGGCGGCACGGGAAAGACCTATTATGCAAAAAAGCTGCTTACGCAGATGGGATATGATTTCTGTGTATCATCCAGCTCGAACGATCCCTTTCAAGATTATATGGGGCAACAGGCGATCATACTTGACGACCTGCGCGATTCAGCTTTTTTGTTCGAGGATCTTCTTAAGCTTCTCGATAATGATACTGCTTCATCTGTAAAGAGTAGATTTTCAAATAAGGTCTTTAACGGAAAAATGATAGTTATTACATCAACCGTACCATTAATGTTCTGGTATTATGAGTATCGCTATAACCAGCTTGATACACTGCAACAGCTGTATAGACGAATAACGTCCTATGTGGTCGTTGAAGAACATTTTATAAACGTCTACGGTGAGATGGACTATGCAGGACGACCAACAGGCACACCGAGAACATTCAAGAACGAGCTCCCGGAGATAAAGCGGCAAAAGCCAAAGAAAAAGGATTTCAGCGAGATCTTTGCCGAGATACTTCCCGACGCTCCGGATTTATCGGAATTTGAATAATAGGCGAGAGCTTATATAATAAATTCATAAAGGAGAGAATAGTATGAAACATTCTCGCGATCACCCCGAATATGAGGTTCACCTTCAAAACAAAAAAGAGGAAGGAGCGTGTACCAATGAGTAAAAAGAGGTATTCCAGAGGTGAAGTGTCCGCATATGAGTCCGGCAAGGGCTATGCGGTAGCTACACAGAAAAAAGGTATAAAATTTACACATTCAAAGCTGAAAGCAGCATTTGCAAAAGGATATAAGCGCGGCCTTGCTATGCTCAGGCACAGCGCATCAAAATATCCGAATTTAAAACGAAAAAGAAAAAAGAAAACAAAGTGAGGTAAAAAATCATGAGAAGATTTTTCAGAAATATTCCGTGGAGAAACGTGTTGATCATAACACTCACGGTAGTGCTGGGTATCGGCGCGATAGCTGGCATAGCATCAATAGCAAATAAGGATACAAAAACCATTTCCGCCACGCACTTTAAGCGCGGCGCCATAGACAGCAACGGCTTCTATATCGAGTCCGACACGTCTATCTACACCAAGGACCTTATCGAATGTCAGGGTCTTGAAATTGCTCCTGACTTCGAGTCTACCGGAACGTATCAGGTGTTCTATTACAGTCCTGATAAGTCCTTTATCGGTGCAACTGAAGTTCTGGAGTGTCATAACAACGTTTTGTACACTAAGGGGAAAACCTTTACTCTTGCAAAATATTGCCGTATAATGATAACTCCCGACGTTCCCAAGGATGATTACGGCAATACCATAGAGGACTACAAGATAAAGTTCTATGAAGTAGCCGGAATCGCTAATAATTTCACTATTACGGTTGACAAGAAGCAGAATTTTTCTGTAAAGAAAGCAATCGACGGACTTGAAAACAAAGCGAATATACTCGGTGAGGGTGTTTGGGATAGAGCTACTAATTCTTTTTTAGGTCAGTCTTCTCAAATGTACATTTTTGATAAAATAGATGTTGGGGGCGCAAACAATATTGTCCTTAAAGTTGCAACATCTACTTTGTCGAATAGCATTACTTATTCTGATGGTCAAGTTTTCACATTCCCACTTCTTTATGAGGGTGATGATACCAAACTGATTGCAACAGGAACGGAAAGTAAAAATGTTATTCACTATAATATTCTTGAATCTAACAGTGAGTATACTTATATTTCTTACGATGTTTCCGCATACACCTCTATTTGCGGCGCTGTCGATATTGATTCTTCTGATATTCTTGAGATTTACGTTATAAAGTAATCTTGACTTGTTTTCTTTTATTTGGTATAATAAAAGAAAAAAAGGAATTGCTGTATGAAGCGTTTATTTAAATATATAATCGTAACTTTATCGATTGTATTATTGATTTCTTTAGTTTTATCTTTTAATCCCCTAAAACTGTTTGAGGGTGAAATTCAAAATTCCACAGCAAAGAGTGACTCCTACGAAAACAGTGAGAGCAATGAATCTCTTAATAATGACATATTTACCGGATTAACATACGTTGCCTTCGGCGATAGCATAACCTTTGGTGCTGACTATACTCGTAATTATTCTCCGATGGATTATCCATATCCAGCACTTGTTGCTGAATCTTTGGAATTATTTTCGGTAACCAATAAAGCGGTATCGGGCGCAACCTTGTGTAACAACAGTATGAACCTTGTTTGTATGACTGATAGAATTTTAGCTCATACAGAGCAGGCTGATATAATCAGCGTTATGCTGGGTGTGAACGATTATAATAGATCGTTACCACTGGGAGATATTGATGATAAAACAAAAGATACCGTGTACGGTAGTTTAAATCTCATTGCAGAGCATTTTACCACAACACAAGAAGATGCTTTTATATTCTTTATGACACCTTATAAATGCAAGGTGGGCTCTCGTACTTACGAGGATAAGAACGATGCCGGATATGTGCTTGAGGACGTTGCAAATGCCGTTAAGGAAGTTGCAAGCAAGTATAACATTCCTGTGCTTGACATGTTCAACGAAGGTCGATATGAGCTTGAAATGTATAATTACGGTAGCGACGGTATACACCCCTCGCAAGAATTTATAAAGAATTACACAGCCCCACAGATAGCAGAATTTATAAGACAGAACTATAGAGGTAAACAATGAAAATAAAGTAAATAGCAGCAATGCTGTTGTTTAGCTTTGTTAGTAGTTTAAGGCGGAGAGATAACACTCTCCGCCTTTTTTAGTGAGGTATTATGAAAAAACTAAAAAAGATAATTTTAATATTGCTAACGATAGCAATACTCATGCAGCCAATAATGTCGGCGCTTTCGGTATACGCCGCAGAGGTCGGGAGCTACGATAACACGACCATAGAGAGCGATCTCGGGGATAAGGTATCAAATTACTATAAGCAGTACTCTGGTAACTGTGAGATAATAAGCTTTATGGAATATGCCTACACGGAAAAGCAAGATTTAAGTAAAAATTACGGCTTGTATTTTTACGTATATAACCCCACGGGAAAAGCGATCTCTATACTTGACGACGTAAACTCGGTCAACATTCTTGTAGGAAACGGAAAAGCCAACGACGGCAGACCGGATAAAATGTCCCTTGAATATCTCGACAAGACCGACGACAACCTCATATACAAGTTTAAGCTTGCGAACGCCAATTCTACGTACCTCGTAGCATCTGAATACGCAAGGGAGCACGAGGGAAAGCGTACGTATACCATAACCGAGCTCGAGGTGAAATACGCAAGCGGAATAAAAGCTTATAACGTAGATAAAAAATACGAATTTAGCGGATATGCCGCATATATGGGAAGTGACAGCTCCCCCGAAAGTACGCTCCAGTGTTTGGACTATACCGCAAAATCCATAAACCTTGAAGTAAAGCAGACGAATTATAGAGGAGCTTTAAGAAACGCACCGGGCGGCTTAGAAAATAGTATTATAGGCGGCGATGTTTATACCCAACTCAACTATGTTGCCGACGATATAAGTAGCGTGTATTTCAGTATTTCCGCAGATTATTATAATCAGCTGCAATATCATTTATCAGGCGTTTCAGCTGAGTGGTATGAATATAAGACGCAACCAATTTATGTTACATCAGATAAAGATGCCTATGATGCATTATTACCTTTGAGAAATATTCGTATAAATGAATTCGGTCAAAGGATTGATTCCGCTGGTAAAGTTATTGATAATACAGTGCTTTCATATTGGCGTGTTTTGTTTAATGAAGTTCAGCATCCTACAGGAAGTACAGCTGCTGATATGAAAACTGAAATTTATTTCAGAGAGGCTTTTAATGCAAAGCCACGTGGACGGGATTTTTTTGATACAACAGATTATAAAAAAACTTATACATTTGGATATTATAACAACGATATTAATTCTTGGTATAATCATGAGGAGCTTCATTGGATATTCCCATGCGGAGATCTTGATTCTGAAAATCCGTATATGGTTCCGCGCTCTGCTTTGCTTACGTATATGAAAGAGTACTCCAACACCTTCGGCTCTCACGATATTCGTGGCAAATATTCTTCAAATTTGTTCGTGAATAGCATTGATGCAGACCGTCTGTCCTTGCTCGATGCAAACCGTGTGAAGGATGATAAGGGAAATTACATACAGAACGCTGACGGCACGTATCAGCTTGTAGACGGCGCATCTGCTACAAACGGACTTGTAAAGATGGATTTTAAGAATACAGATGTGAATAGCTTCCTTGATTCAGGTCCTCAAAGCATCTGGAACATGTTCTTTTTTGGTTATCAATATGATTCTGTTGAATTTAGCCCCATAGTAACAGTTAATGAGGGCGATATCAGCCTTGGTGATGAGGCATTTGCCGAAAAGTATTTGGTCAACACTCAAGACGTACCGGATATAAAGAAGGAGCTTCAGAGCGCTTCGAGTAAGAACGAGAAGCTTATTCTTCTCCGCTTTGCGGTAACAGATTATACCGTCAAGAACGCACGTTTTGACTACGTGGAAGAAGAAAGAGATGATGTATCCGGCCAAGACGGCTACGTAGCGCAGGAAACAGCATTTCTTGACCGGATA
>SVRB01000098.1 GCA_015065045.1 Oscillospiraceae bacterium
GTTCCGAGGGAGGAACGCCCTCGGCCGTTTGAAAGGGTGGGGTCAGGGGGAGGGGAGGATCGGAACTCCCCTCCCTTGTGCCTTCTTTGGTTACTTTCTTGGCACGCAAGAAAGTAACGTAAAAAAGAAAAGGTTATATTATTTCTCAAAATAATACGTCTTAAAAAAACGGACCGTCGAGGATAGGGGTTCCCCGAACCGCACGAAGTAAGGTTTGGGGGTTCTCGTGGACGCCGGTCCCTACAAAACAAAGAGCATATACTGTCAGGAGCTTTGCTCCCGAACCCACACAAGAGGCGCACTTTTGTAAAAGTGCCCTCTTGACTCCCTCAAAACTTTTATAAAAATAAAGTTTTTTATTTTACATTCTTCTTATTTTTCCTCGGTTTTAATCAATTTTTTTCAAAAAAGAGGATTTTTTTGTTTTTTTGCGTATATTATATATACAACTTTTTGTACACATTTATAAGTATAGACTGAGGCAGGGTGATTTTTTGAAAAATATTCGTGAGTATATGTATGCAGCCGAGCGATTGACCTTATCCGAATTTGCCTTTTTGACCGAGAACACCAAGGGCAGAGATAAGCCCATTCCGCCTTGCCCGATCCGTACAGAATTCGAACGAGACCGCGACAGAATCACTCACAGCAAGGCGTTCCGCCGCCTTATGCATAAAACTCAGGTCTTTTTAGGCCCCGAAGACGACCACTTCAGAACCCGTATGTCTCATACACTTGAGGTTACACAGATAGCAAGAACTATCTCCCGTGCGCTCAGACTTAACGAAACCTTAACGGAAGCTATCGCTCTCGGCCACGACCTCGGGCACACCCCCTTCGGTCACGCAGGCGAAAGAGTGCTTCAAAGATGCTATTCTCCCGACTTCACCCACTACAAGCAATCGCTTCGCGTTGTTGAAAAGCTTGAAAACGAGGGAGAAGGCTTAAACTTAACGTGGGAAGTGCGCGACGGCATTGTCAACCACACGGGCAGCAACGTTGCTTCCACCCTTGAAGGCGTTGTCGTTAAATTTGCCGACAGAATTGCTTATATAAATCATGATATCGACGATGCCGAAAGAGCAAAAATACTTCACCCCGAGGATATTCCAAAAGAGCTTCGCGAGATTCTAGGCAATTCAAGCTCCGAAAGAATCGCTTCAATGGTTTCTTCGGTAGTTAATGCGAGCGAGGGCAAAAACCGCATCACCATGGAAGATTACGTTCTCGACGCCACAAACAGCCTTCGCAGCTTTTTGTTCCAGACGGTCTACACCAACCCTATCGCAAAGGGAGAGGAAACTAAGGTAGACGTTATGCTCGAAAAAATGTACGAGCATTTTGTAAAGCACCCCGACGAGATGGGCGCGGAATTCAAAAAACAGCTTGAACACGAATCTGTTGAACGAGTCGTTTGCGATTATATCGCCGGCATGACCGACAGATACGCGCTTAACAAATACAAAGATATTTTCTTACCGAAAATGTGGAAATAAAACCTTAAACAAACCGGAAAGGAGGAGAAAAATGCTGATACCACCTGCAATAATCGAAGAAATTAAGTTCAGAAACGATATTGAATCAGTTGTATCATCGTACGTAAACTTAAAACCCGCAGGCTCAAACCTTATCGGACTATGTCCGTTCCACAGCGAAAAAACTCCCTCTTTTACTGTTTTCAAAAACACGCAGACCTGTTACTGCTTCGGCTGCGGTTCAGGCGGAGACGTAGTTACTTTTATTATGAAAATGGAGAACCTCGACTACGTCAGCGCACTTGAATTCCTCGCTAAGCGTGTCGGTATAACTATCCCGAAAAACATAAATGACGAGCAAAAGCAGATCCGTTCCACAAGAATTCTTGAAATGAATAAATGTGCGGCAAAGTTTTTCCACAGCTGTCTTATTTCAGAATCGGGTAAAGAGGCTCTCGAATATCTCAAAAAAAGAAAGTTCTCCCCCGCGCTCATTAAGCATTTCGGCATAGGATACGCGCCGAACAGCTTTGACGCATTATATAAGCATCTTAAGACGCAAGGCTTCACCGACAAGGAAATGATCTCAGGCTTCCTCTGTAAGATGAGCCAGAAAACAAACAGGCCGTTTGACCTTTTCAGAAACAGAGTTATTATACCGATAATAGACACAAAGGGAAACGTTATCGCCTTCGGCGGACGAGTGCTTGACGACTCGCTCCCGAAATATCTTAACTCAAGCGATACGCCCGTATTTAAAAAATCAAAAAACCTATTCGCTCTTAATTACGCAAGACGCGACTGCGCCGAAAGAATAATCCTTTGCGAAGGATATATGGACGTAATTGCCCTTCACGGCGCGGGATTTACAAACGCTGTTGCAACACTCGGCACTGCCATAACTCCCGAGCAAGCGCGGATCATGGAAAAATATACAAAGAGCGTTGTTATCGCATATGACAGCGACGAAGCGGGACAAAGGGCGGCCGATAAAGCATTCAAGCTTCTCGGAGAGGTCGGACTTGACGTTAAGATACTTAAAATGACGGGAGCAAAGGACCCCGACGAATACATTAAAAAATTCGGCCCGGAAAGATTTAAGCGACTTCTTAACGAAAGCAAAACGCACTTTGACTATAAATTCGAAGGCATCCTTTCGAAATACGACACGACACAGACACCCGAAAAGCTTAAGGCTTTAAGCGAGGTTACGCAAATTATTTCAAACGTTACGTCGGCTGTCGAAAGAGAAATATATATTGCCAAGGTCTCAGAAAAGCTTGACGTTACAAAAGACAACCTTAAGCACGACGTAGACAAAAAGATAAGACAACAAAACAGAGAAAAACAGAAAAACGAAAGCAAGAAAATAATGCTTGAAAGTGCAGGCTTCGGCGATAGAATAAATCCCGATTACGCTAAAAACGTGAGGGCTGCCGCTGCTGAAGAATCTATTCTCAGCATTATCTTAACGTACCCCGAGCTTATGAAAAAAGTTAAGGACGGTACGGCAAACCTTTCTGCCGACGATTTCTTTACGGTTTTCGGAAAGAAGGTATTTGAAAAAAGCCTTGAAATATACAGCGACGACATAACGTTTGATTACGGAATGCTCGGAAGCGAATTTACGACCGACGAGATGGGAAGGATAACTTCAATTATCCTAAAGAGAAACAACCTGTCGCAAAACGGCGAAAAAGAGCTTTACGACTGCATCAAGGTCCTAAAGAACGAAAAAGAAAAGCAAACGGCTTCTCTTGCTGACATTATAAATGCGAGAAGAACCAAGCAATAAATCACGTCAAAAAAATATATAATATATACAGGAGTAGACTAAAATGGTGGAAGAAAAGAAAAAAGAAACCAAGAAAAAAACCAAGATCGAACAAATCGAAAATGAAACCGATTTAGAAAAAATGGCTGACGAGCTTCTTGGCGAAACCCCTAAGAAAAAAAGAGCCTCCAGGTCAAAAAAGGAAAAGTCTGAGTCCGTTGAAGCAGATTCAGAAGAAAAGCTTGACGAAAACGGCGAAAAGGGCGAAAAGAAATTTAACCTCAAAGAGCTTGTTGAAAAAGCAAAGCAAAAGGGTACTATTTCTAACGCTGAAATTATGGAAGAGCTTGAGGACGTTGATTACGACCTCGAACAGATCGAAAAGCTTTACGAAACGCTTGAAGCATCGGGCGTTGAGGTTACAGGATACCTCGACACTCCCGAGTTCGGAGAAATACAGACCGAGATCGAACAGTACGAAAGTGCTGAAGATATGGAAAAGATGCTTTCTCAGGAAGGTCTATCTATCGATGACCCTGTAAGAATGTATCTTAAGGAAATCGGTAAGGTTCCGCTTCTCAGCGCTGAACGTGAGCTCGAGCTTGCTGAGCTTATGGTAAACGGCAACGAGGCTGCAAAGCAGGAGCTTGTTGAATCAAACCTCCGTCTCGTTGTAAGTATCGCAAAGCGTTACGTTGGTAAGGGTATGTTCTTCCTCGATCTTATTCAGGAAGGTAACCTCGGTCTTATGAAGGCTGTTGAAAAGTTTGACTACCGCAGAGGATATAAGTTCTCAACTTATGCAACATGGTGGATCAGACAGGCAATTACCCGTGCTATTGCCGATCAGGCGAGAACTATTCGTATTCCCGTTCATATGGTTGAAACCATTCACAAGGTAAGCAGAATCTCCCGTCAGCTTCTTCAGGAAAACGGACATGAAGCAACTCCCGAGGAAATCGCTGCAGTTATGGGCATGAGCGCAGACAAGGTTCGCGAAATTATGAAGATAGCTCAGGACCCCGTTTCTCTCGAAACACCTATCGGCGAGGAAGAAGACAGCCATCTCGGAGACTTTATTCCCGATGACGCTACACCCGCTCCCGCTGATGCTGCATCTTATACGCTTCTCCGCGAACAGCTTAACGAGGTTCTCAAAACACTTACTCCCAGAGAAGAAAGCGTTTTGAAACTCAGATTCGGTCTTGAAGACGGAAGAACACGTACGCTCGAAGAAGTTGGTAAGGAATTTAATATCACTCGTGAACGTATCAGACAGATCGAGGCTAAGGCTCTCCGTAAGCTCCGTCATCCCAGCCGCTCAAAGAGACTCCGCGACTACCTCGAATAAACCATTCGACGTATTTTTTACGTCAAACCGAACTTAATTTATATTAAGTTAATATCTCTTTTACAAATTCCCATCAAGAGCAACCAAAATTACCTTGACATATTTTAGCTGTTACGCTATAATATATGTTGTATGTTTGAATTGTTTTTGGGCATTTGAATAATATACGAAAAAAGACT
>SVRB01000099.1 GCA_015065045.1 Oscillospiraceae bacterium
GCGAGTATCGTTCTTGTAAACGGAACAGAGCCCACTGACGAGCTTAAGAAGGAAATTCAGAAGTACGTAAAGGAAAAGACAGCGCCTTATAAGTATCCGAGAATAGTTGAGTTCAGAACTGAATTGCCTAAGACTGTAAGCGGTAAGATTCAGAGAAATAAGCTTTAATGTGAGGGAAAAGTAATGGCTGAAGCGATGAGAGTTTCGTGTATACAGATGGATATAGAGCTTGGCTCTGTTGACGTTAATTATGCGAGAGCAAAGAAGCTTATTTCTGACGCCATGAAGAATGAACCTGACGTTATAGTCCTCCCTGAAACCTGGAATACGGGCTTTTTTCCGAAGGAAAATCTCGAAAGCTATTGCGACAGAGACGGGGAAAGAACGAAAAAAGAAATAGGCGGACTTGCAAGAGAATATAAAGTAAATATAGTTGCAGGCAGTATCTCTAATGCAAAAAACGGCAAGGTGTATAATACAGCTTACGTTTTTGACAGACAGGGAGAATGTATAGCCGAATATGATAAGACGCATTCGTTTGCGCCGATGGGCGAGGACGACTATTACGAAAAGGGTAACAGCATTTGCAGATTTACTCTTGACGGAAAGAATTGCGGAATAATAATTTGCTATGATATACGCTTTCCCGAGCTTACGAGAACAATGTCGGTAAAGGGACTTGATTGTATGTTCGTGGTTTGCCAGTGGCCAAATATAAGAATTCCTCATTTGACGGCGCTTGTTAAGGCGAGAGCTATTGAAAATCAGATGTTCGTTGTTTGCTGTAACGCTTGCGGAAAAGCGGGCGAGACGGTTTTCGGTGGAAGCTCGATAATTGTTGAGCCTTGGGGTAACGAGCTTGCTATTGCGGGTGAAGGCGAAGAAATAATAACCTCAGTTCTTGATTACAGCGTAATAAAGAACATAAGAGAAAGCATAAACGTATTCAGAGACAGACGTCCTGAAATATATGATATAAATAATTAAGTGAAGATTTAAAAAGTATGAAAAGAATTACGATTTTTTCGGGCCATTACGGCAGTGGAAAGACAAACGTTGCAATAAACTATGCTGTCGACCTCGGTAAAGAGGGAAGAAAAGTAAGTATTGCCGACCTTGATATAGTAAATCCGTATTTCCGTACCAAAGACAGCGAGGAGATGTTTGAGAAAAACGGAATAGAGCTTATATCGCTTCCGTTTGCAAACACAAGCGTTGATCTGCCCTCAATGCCTTCGGCAGCGTACGGACTTTTCAGCAGAAGAGACAGAAACGTAATAATTGATCTCGGCGGTGATGACAGAGGCGCTTTTGCGCTGGGCAGATTCAGACCGATGCTCCTCGAGGAAAATGATTACGAGATGGTTTTTACAGTAAACTTCTATAGACCGTTGACTACTACGGTCGATGAAGCAATCGAGGTTTTTAACGAGATTGAGTACGCTTCAAAGTTGAAGTTTACAAAGATAGTCAACAACTCAAACCTCGGGCGCGAGACTAAGGCGGAGGACGTTGCGAGAACAGTTGCTCTTGCAAAGGAATTGGCGGAAAAAACGAATACTGAGTTTTGGTTTACCTCTGTTGACGAAAGCGTTTACGACGAGCTTTCAGGGCTGCTTCCGGAAGAAAGCTTGTTTAAGTTAAAATTACAGAAAAAGATTTTTTAAAAAAGTAAAGAATAAGCGGAATTTATGTTAATGACGTAAAACGCTTTTCATATATTATTCGGATAGGAGAAATTTGTATGAAAAAGGTTAGCTTTGCGACCGATATTTGCAAGGGATGCGGACTTTGCGTTGCCGTTTGCCCTAAGAAGATTATCGTACTCGCGAAAGATAAGATCAACAAAAAGGGACATTCTCCCGCCGAGATAACGGATCAGGAAAAGTGTATTGCTTGCGCATTCTGCGCGACAATGTGCCCCGACTGCGTTATTACGGTTGAGAAATGAGGTGATTTTGTGGCAGATAAGGTATTGATGAAAGGTAACGAAGCAATTGCGGAGGCTGCTATTAAGGCAGGATGCCGCCATTATTTCGGATATCCTATTACTCCCCAGACAGAGATTGCCGCTTATATGGCAAAGAGAATGCCCAAGATCGGCGGTGTATTCCTTCAGGCAGAAAGTGAAGTTTCCGCTATAAATATGGTTTACGGCGTTGCAGGTACGGGTATGAGAGTTATGACTTCTTCTTCAAGCCCCGGTATCTCACTTAAGCAGGAAGGTATTTCCTATATTGCAGGCGCAGACCTTCCCGCGCTTATAGTTAATATTCAGAGAGGCGGCCCCGGTCTCGGCGGTATTCAGCCCTCACAGTCAGACTATTTCCAGTCAACAAAGGGCGGCGGCCACGGTGACTACCGTTTGATCGTTCTTACACCCGACTCAGTTCAGGAAATGGCTGATTTGACTATGCTCGCGTTTGAGCTTTCCGAAAAGTACCGTGTTCCCGCTATGCTTCTTGCTGACGGAACTATGGGACAGATGATGGAGCCTGTTGAAATTCGCGAGGCAAACTATACTCCCACAGAAAAAGACTGGACAGTAACAGGTACACAGATGAAGAGAAAGCACAACGTTGTAAACTCTTTGTACTTGTCACCCGAAGAGCTCGAAAAGACTAACTTTGAGAGATTCGAACGTTATAAGCAGATAGAAGAAAACGAAGCAAGATACGAGTCATTTATGATGGAAGATGCAGAATACTGCGTTGTTGCATTCGGTATCGCTTCAAGAGTTTCAAAGAACGCTGTAATCGCGGCAAGAGAAATGGGCATTAAGGTAGGTATGATCAGACCTATCACGATTTGGCCGTTCCCCGTAAAGCCCTTGGCTGAAGCGGCAGATAAGGTTAAGTCATTCCTTAGCGTTGAGCTTTCTATGGGTCAGATGATCGAGGACGTAAAGCTTGCTACAGAATGTAAGAAGCCCGTATATCTCTGCAACCGTGTGGGCGGAATGATCCCCACACCCGAGCAGGTTCTTGAATCAATTAAGAAAATGGCAGGAGGGGAAAGATAATGGTAGTATTTGAAAAACCTAAAAGTATGACCGATGCAGAGCTTCATTACTGCCCCGGTTGCACACACGGTATCATCCACCGTCTTGTTGCTCAGGCAATAGACGAGCTCGGAATCGAGGGTAAGACTATCGGTGTTGCTCCTGTTGGTTGCGCGGTTTTTGCGTATAACTATTTTGAATGTGATATGGTTGAAGCAGCTCATGGTAGAGCGCCCGCAGTTGCTACAGGTCTTAAGAGAGCGTTGCCCGAAAACGTTATTTTTACATATCAGGGCGACGGTGACTTGGCTTCTATTGGTATGGCGGAAACAGTACACGCGGCTACAAGAAATGAAAATATAACAATAATCTTCGTTAATAACGCAATATACGGTATGACAGGTGGTCAGATGGCTCCTACGTCACTTCCCGGTCAGGTAACACAGACATCACCCTACGGCAGAGACGTAAATGTTGCAGGTTATCCCGTTAAGGTAAGCGAAATGCTTGCTACACTTGACGGTCCCGAATACATCGCAAGAGTTGCCGTAAACAGCGTTAAGAACGTAAAGGAAGCTCAGAAGGCAATCAAGAAGGCGTTTGAAAATCAGATAAACAAAAAAGGATTTTCACTTATCGAGGTTGTTTCAACTTGTCCCACAAACTGGGGCATGACACCCGTTGACGCATTGAAGTGGGTTGACGAAAAGATGATTCCTTACTATCCTTTGGGTGTTTACAAGGACAGAAGCGCAACAAAGGAGGCTGAATAATTATGACGACAAATACACTTATTGCGGGATTTGGCGGACAGGGCGTACTTTTTGCAGGTAAGTTCTTGGCATACAAGGGTATGCTCGAGGGCAAACAGATAAGCTGGCTTCCCTCATACGGTCCCGAAATGCGTGGCGGAACTGCAAACTGCAGCGTTATTATAAGCGATGCTTCAATCGGTTCTCCCATCGTATCTAACCCCGACGTACTTATCGCGATGAACCTTCCTTCTCTTGATAAGTATGAGAATGAGGTTGTATCAGGCGGAACGATAATCGTTGACTCAACACTTATCACAAGAAAGGTTGAGAGAGAAGACGTAAACGTTTTCTATATTCCTGCAAACAAGCTTGCTCAGGAGATAGGCGCGCCTACACTTGCCAATATGATTATGATAGGTAAGTTCATAAAGGAAACAAACGCTGTTTCCTATGAAGCTGTTGAAGAAGGTCTTAAGAAGGTTGTATCTGCAAAGAGAGCAGATATGTTTGATATCAACCTTAAGGCAATCGAAACAGGCTATAATTTCTAATAAATAAGAAAAACCGAAAGATTTTGTCTTTCGGTTTTTTATTTAAAGTTTTAAGGGAGTCAAAAGTGCACTTTTTGTAGGGGGGCGGTCTACTGCGGTTCGGTCACACCTCGGCTCTATACGTGAACCCCCAAGCTTTACTTCGTGCAGCTCGGGGAACCCCTATCAGTCCACAGGGCTGTTATTCACTACCTCGGAGCCGCTTCGCTACGTCCCCGACGTCCCGTTTTTGTGCAAATCTAATTTTTACCTCCATCTGACGAGGGAGGTGGCTTTTGCGGAGCAAAAGACGGAGGGAGAGATATTATTTAGCTAAATAATATAATCTTTTCTTTTTTTATGTTACTTTCTTGCGTGCCAAGAAAGTAACCAAAGAAGGCATATGGGGGTGAGGGTTTCGATTCCCCCACCCCCATAACCCCCTACCCCTAAAACGACCG
>SVRB01000100.1 GCA_015065045.1 Oscillospiraceae bacterium
GTTACTTTCTTTGTGCAAAGAAAGTAACGTAAAAAAGAAAAGATAATATTATTAAGCAAAATAATATATCTTAGAAAAAAGAAAAAAGCTAACGCTTTTTTCAAAGGGCACAGAATGTCAGGAGCTTTGCTCCCGAACCCACACAAAAGGGGCTTTTTGAAAAAAGCCCCTCTTGACACCGCAAAAACTTTATATTAAAGGTGTTGTTTTATTTTTATTATTTTCCGATGCAAAATCTGCCGAAGATGTTCGATACTACGTCTTCGGTTATTTTTCTGCCATCGAGGTTGCCGAGATGCGACATCGCCATCTCAAGCTCCATGCCCGCGATGTCCTGCGTAAACCCTGCCTCGAGCGAATCTATCGCCGAGCCTATATGCGTTATCGCATTATTTACCGATGCGTACTGTCTTGCGTTCGTTACCACGCAGGCTGTCGAATACTCGATTTCTCCGTCGATGTATATTCTTTCAATAAGCTCGATAAGCTCGTCCTTACCGCATTCCTCTTTTGCCGATACGCTTACTATATATTTTGTAATACCGCTAAAGCTGTCAGCATTAACCTTGCTTTCGAGGTCGCTCTTGTTTAATACAACGATTACCGTTTTGCTGTCCTTAAGCCCCTCGAGCTGTTTTATAACCTCTCTGTCCTCTGCGTCAAGCTCGTTTGAGCTATCGAACACAGCCAACACAAGCTCTGCCTTTTCAAGCTTTTCGATTGCCTTTCTGACGCCAATTCCCTCGACCTCGTCCTCGGTATCTCTTATACCTGCCGTATCGCAAAGTCTTAACAACACCTTGCCTGCAGACAGCGTTTCTTCAACCGTATCTCTCGTTGTTCCCGCAATAGACGTTACGATCGCTCTCTCCTCGCCTAAAAGCATATTCAAAAGCGACGATTTACCCGTATTGGGCTTGCCTGCGATTACCGTATTTATACCCTCGCAAACGGCTCTGCCCGTCTTGTAGGTCTTCTTTAACCTTTCAAGCTCGTCCTTTATGTCGTAGAGTCCGTTTTTCATATCGTTTACCGATATATCGGTCAAGTCCTCGTCGGGATAATCTATATAAGCATAGATACTGCTTACTATGGTCATAATGCCGTTATATATCTCGTTTACCTTTTTCGACAATCTTCCGTCCGCCTGAGACGCCGCTAAAACCGCCTTAGATTCACTTTGCGCATCAATAAGGTCAATAACCGCCTCAGCCTGTGAAAGTCCCATTTTGCCCGAAATAAACGCCCTCTGCGTAAATTCTCCGGCGCCCGCGGGTACTGCACCCGCCATAAAGGTGGATTCAAGCACCATTTGGGATAGCAAAATGCCGCCGTGGCAGTGGAGCTCGGCAGAATCCTCGCCCGTATACGACTTCGGGCCCTTGAAATATACAGCCATACCCCTGTCTATTATCTTGCCGTCCTTGTATATATCTCCGTATATAAGAGTGTTCGGCGGATAATCTTCTATATTCTTTTTCCCTGCGGGAACAAACACCTTGCCGAGTATTTTCAGCGAGTCCTCACCCGACATTCTTATAACAGCTATTCCGCCCTTACCGAAAGCGGTCGATATTGCCGATATGGTACTCATATTTTCTTTACCTTTCATAATTTTTTCGAGGCACATTCATTCAGGAGCTTTGCTCCCGAACCCACACCAAAGATGCTTTTCGAAAAAAGCACCTTTGGAATCCGCAAAAACTTTAAACATTATTATATCATCGTAGGGGGCGACGTTCACGAGAACCCCCAAACCTTACTTCGTGCGGTTCGGGGAACCCCTACCCCGACGCCCCGTGTATGCATAAGACTTTATACGATAATAAATCTATTGTTGTCGTTTATTTTTATTAAACAAAAAGGCTGAAATAAGTATTACCTTATTTTCAGCCCCGTTTTGTCTTATCTTGCGGAAGATGATCTGTGTCTGCCCATCTTGTCTTCGGGACAAACTACTATCTTTCTGTTGTCGTCGGAGCCGATAGAATATGTGGAAACTCCTTCGATATTCTGAATTTCCGAATGAATTATACGTCTTTCGTAGGGATTCATCGGTTCGAGAGTCATGCTTCTTCCGTTCTTGCTAACTCTTGCTGCCATTCTTCTTGCAAGTGTTCTCAAGGTTTCCTCTCTCTTTGCACGGTAGTTTTCAATATCAACCGTTATCTTTGAGTAGCTTTCCTTATCGTCATCAGCCTTGTTTGCAGTAAGGTTTGCGAGATACTGCAACGCGTCAAGCGTTTCACCATGGTGTCCGATAAGCAAGCCTGCAGCTTCGCCCTCGATAGTAATTCTCGTATCCTTGCCGTTAATCTTTTCCGACTTAACCTCTGCATCAAGTCCCATATTCGCTACCAACTTTGTAACGAACTCAACCGCCTTCATTTCGGCGTTTGCATTACAGCTTACCTTAACCTTTGCGGGAGTCTCGCCAAATCCGAGAAATCCCTTCTTTGCGTTTTCGAGTACCTCGTACTCCGCCTTTTCCGCTGTAACGCCAAGCTCCTTCAAACCGTTTTGGATAGCTTCCTCAACAGTTCTGCCGAATACTATAACTTCGCGTTTCATTTGTGTTTTTTCTCCTTTATTTTTAAGCGCCAATTAAATCCTGGCGCACGATTATCCTTCTTACTCTTCTTCTGTTTCTTTAACTTCTTCTTTAGCTTCTTCAGCTGCTTCTTCCTTAACCTCGTCAGATTTAACCTCGGGCTTTTCAATCATTCCCGCAAGTCCCTTTGCCTGTTCGGTCTTCTTGGGCTTTGCTTCAGCCTTAGGCTCCTCGTAATCCTCTTCATCTATTCTGTGAAGCGAACGAACCTTCTTCTTTTCGCCTGAGGGCTTCTTTTCCTTCTTGATCTTGCCGTTCATTTCCTTTTCGGCACGCTTATAATCTTCCTCTGTAAACTGAGGAATGGGAAGTAACTTTGCAAGAATTACCTGCTGAATCGTTCCGAAAATATTATTGAATATCCAGTAAATACCGATAACTGCAGGAACGATAAACGTAATATAAACGCTCATCAAGGGCATCATCCAGTCCATGATCTTCATTGAACAGCCTGTAGCTGCGTCCTGTTCTGTACCTGCTGCTGCGTTATATGTGAACTTCTTGTTTATCTTCATACCGAAGTACATAAAAACAAACGTCAAAACGGGCACGAGCAAAAGAACGAGACCTGTCTTGCTCATATCGTCAAGCGAGGGTGTTCTTGTAAGATCAACACCGAAAAATTTAAAGTTAGGAAGGTCAGCTTCGGTAATATGACCCTTTGCTGTTTCTGCAAACTTTGCAAAATTTTCTTTCATAGCCGAGATAAGCTTAAACTGAGCGTCTGTCGCGTTTTTGTTTGTTATTTCAGCTACTTCATAAAGCTTTGTAATTACGTCCTTAGGAACCTTACAGAGATACTGCAAGGGCTTAATAATTACCTGATAAAGAGCCAAGAGAATGGGGAGCTGTATAAGCAAGGGCAAACAACCGCCCATGGGGTTGAAGTTTTCCTTCTGGTACAGATCCAATATATCCTGCTGCATCTTCTGCTGTGTAGGCTGGTCGTTTCTTCCGGCATATCTCTTTCTGATAGCCATTTCCTTAGGACGAAGATTTGCCTGTTTAATAGAGTTCTTCTGCTGCTTAATGCTCAGAGGAAGCATCGCTATCTTAACAACTACAGCAAACAAAATAAGGGCAATAAGATAATTCTTACCGCCTATGTTATAACAAAATTTTACTATTGTTCCAAAAAAACCAAGTATTGCGTCTATCACTTTTCTTCTCCTTTACACTTGCAGAATACGTAATGTTTATATGCTTATTTTCTATTCTTACTCTTCTTTTCGGGAACGGGATCGTATCCTCCCTTGCAAAATGGATTACATCTTAATATTCTCCATATTGAAAGCAATGTTCCCTTAATAAATCCGTGTTTTTCCAAAGCCTCTACCGCATAACACGAGCAAGTCGGATAAAATCTGCAGGTCGGCCTTCTTTTTCGAGGTGATATATACTTCTGGTATAATTTTATTAAAAATATGAAAATCCTTTTCATTGTATCATTCCAAGCCTTCTGAAAGCAAATATCATATCTTCCTTAATTTCGGTCGACTTTGCCTTAACACAAGTGTCCCTTGCAACGAGAACTATAAGATTTCCTTTTTTTATACCGTATTCCTTGTCGGTCAATCGGTAACCCTCTCTTATTATTCTCTTTACCCGCGACCTTGTAACAGCATTACCTATCTTCTTCGTTACGGTAAGCCCCACTCGGTTAATATACTTCTTCTCAGGATTTTCCTTCTTTAACTTAAAAGCAAGACGATCGGGTAAAACGTATATAACAACGTGTCTCGTCGCTATCTTTTTACCCTTTCTGTATGCTTTTGAATACAGGTGATTTTCGCTTATAGCTCTATATTTCATAAATATAAAACCCCCTATACCCTTTTTCTATTCGTTTCCGTTGTAAAACAAAAACCCCCGAGAAGTATCGGCGGTTTTGTAACTGACATACGTCTGAATCGAAACTTTTATGCCATCAATATGTGAGCCTTTTTCTGCCTTTTGC
>SVRB01000006.1 GCA_015065045.1 Oscillospiraceae bacterium
TGACGTAATTACGGGAGGTAATCATATCTGGCAAAAGAATTCGCTTCGTGAGTTTCTTGATTCAAGTAAATATATTATAAGACCGCTCAATTTTCCGAGCAGCTGCGCAGGAAGCGGATATACTATAGTTGACTGTCAGGGCTATAACGTTTTGGTTATGAACGTGTCGGGAACTGTATATATGGAAAGTCTTTCGTGTCCGTTTATGGCTGTTGAAGGTGTACTTGAGAGAGAAAAAGGGAAGTATGACGTAGCTTTACTCGATATACACGCTGAGGCGACGGGTGAAAAATATGCGTTAGCGCGTTATTTTGACGGCAGAGTACACGGAATATTCGGTACGCATACACACGTGCAGACGGCAGACGAGCAGATATTGCCGAAGGGAAGCGGATATATAACCGACCTCGGAATGTGTGGACCGACAGATTCTATTCTTGGTGTAAAGAGTGAAATAATCATCGAAAGAATGATGACGAAGATGCCGTCGAGATTTGAATTTGCTGAGGGTGAAATCAAATTCAGCGGTGTGATAGTTGATATTGATATATCAAAAAACGAAACCAAGGCTATAAATATAACAAGAGTAAAATTTTAAAAAAAGGAGCTTATTAAGCTCCTTTTTTGTTGGATATTTATTTTATGTTTTTTCAAATTCCGGAGTTTATCTCCGCCCGTGTTTGCTTATGATTTACTATTTACCCTGCGTTTTCTGTGTCGGCAATATTTTCGTTCATTTCGGTTGTATATTTTAAGGGTATGCCGTATTCGCGTTCGTAGATTTTTTTCCAAACTTCAAAGTTTTTATTCATCATATAGGTGCAATTCTCTTTATGTTTTTGGTCAGCCTGAGGATATATCGTTTTTTCTATATGAATGGTGTATTCCTGAACGTAAAAACCGTCCTCGCCCATAACGTCGCTGTCCTTCATTGTTATAAAGCAGGGAAGGATCGGCACGTTGTTTTTTGCAGCCATAGTATACGCGCCCTCTTTTAAAGGCTTGGGTTTTCTGTAATTCCACCACATACTTTGCTCGGGGTAGAATAAAATAAAGTGGCCCGATTTAAGAAGCTCTTTCACTCCGCGCACAAACTTCATCATAGTCTCTTTGCTTGACGAAAGGGGAAGTGTGTCGCAGTTTCTCATCAGAAATCCGTAAAATCCGGGGAAGCTCATATAGTTTCCTTCTCTTATGACCCTATAGAATTTTCTCGACTTATGTCCCGAAGCATAATATGCCATGTGCATAGCAAAGCTGTCGAAGGCGTTGAAGTGGTTGCAGGTTATAATAGCGCCGCTATCGAGGTTTTTGAAGTTTTCTATCCCCACGATATCCTTGATTATCATCTGCTTATCGCGGAGCAGCTTTTTTACAAACAGTCCTGCTGCAAAAAAGGCAGTTTTGGTTTTAGCCTTATCGAGCAGAGTTTTCTTGACGTATTCGATTTGGTCGGCAGACAGCTCCTCGCAAGGCGGATCATCCTCTACGTCTTTATCGAATATGCCCTTTTTTTCGAGGTTTTCTATTCGTCTCAAAACCTCTAATCTGTCGGGAGACTGTGTTTCGCGTATGCGATTTGTGTAGTTATCGGGTCTGTTTATTTCGTTTATTGCCGTTTGCATTAAGTTTTTGCAGGAGTCGGAGTCTTTTGTTTTTTGCTCGTCAGTGTAGCTGTCGAGCTCGTTTTTTATGCTTTCATAAGCGTTAGTCTTACTTGCGTATTCCCAGAAATAATTACCCAAACGGCAATCTGCGTAGTGCCAAGGCTTAGAAACCATAATATAATGGATGATCTTAATATCCTCCTCTGCGCAGGGAAGTGTGCCGAAAACCTCGGTGTTCCAACAAGAGTCGAGCCACAAAACTCTGTCCTTGCATATAACGTTAAGATAATCCTCGTCTTGAGTTACAACGAAGTTGTATTCGGACAGAAGCTCAATAAATTTAACAAGCAGGTGCTTTTGTCTGAACTGGTTGCAGTTAATCACTAACACGCCTGCGTTAAAATACAAATTCCGGTCAAGCCCCAACACTTTTTCAACGTATTTGCCGTATACGTTTTCTTGTATCATTACTTGCTCGTGCGCAGCGGCAACGTAATTGTCCTTTAAGTCTTGGTCATACAGCTTGGAAATATCTCCGAGAACGATGGTGTCGCTGTCGATGTAAATTGCTTTATCGTACTGCGGATACATATCTGCTATAAAAAATCTGTAGTAGGTCGTTTTTGTGTAATAGTCGCGCACGGGGAGCTTGTCGCTTACGGTTTCGAGCCAATCTGTCACGTCGGGGAAGGATATAGAAAACGTATCGTCCTCGAAGGCGCTAAGCATTGAAATGTTTTTATCGGAAATGCCTGAATTTAAAATATGTATATGATATTTTCTTGATTTGTCGGCGTTGTCGATTATTGATTTAATAGATACGGATGCAAATTTTGCAAAATCGTCGTCGATCGAAAAGAAAATCGGAATAATTTCGTTGGTCATAGGGTTTCTCCTTTGTGTTGGTTAGATTCTTGCTCGAATTTTCTTTTTAGGGAAATATATTCGTCAAGAATATCGTCAAATTGATGGTATTTAAATACATTATGTACCGAGTCTACCTGCCATTGTTTTATATTTGCTGTGTGTGGATAGGGCAACCAGAATAATCTTTTGCTGAAATGGCGCACCACTGTTGTTTTATGCAGAAATTTTTGGTCGTTGAATTTTTGCTGAAGCACAAGTTTTTTGGTTGTGCTTCGGATAATTGCGCTTTGGTCGGCGAAAACAAGCTGTTTTTGCTTAATAAGCTCCCTCGCTTTTTGCAAAAGCTTGGTGTTTTTTATCATTTTCATATTTAATAACAATACTCCCGCGTTGATGTAATGCGGATGTATTAAATATTTTCCGTAATGGTCGGGGGCTGCGGCATATTCGTAATTTTCGATATCGTGGTCATACAAGAGAGTAATGTCTCTGTTGAACATAACGTCGGCGTCGAGGTAGAGAAGCTTGTCGGGGATACAGTCCACCATATCGGCAAACAGGCGAATAAGCGTATATGGCGAACAATAAGCCTGTTCGTTCGGGCAATTTGAAAACTCTTTCATATAGAGTTCGGTAACGTCGATCTTTGTTGCGGTGTTGTTTGGGTTGTATTCCTTGATTATATTTTCGAAAAATGCGCACTGTTCGTCGCTTACGGGGAGATATTCGGGCTTAATGTGGGAAACGTCCATTGTAAAAATGTAGAAATTAAACGCTTTTTTTGTTGTTGTTCGTTTAAGTATTGATAAGGCTGATGTCAGCATACCGTCAAAAACCTTATCGTTTCCGGCATAGAGTACGTTTATCATTTTTCTTCACTCCTGATGTATTCGATGACCTTAACGTTGTTGTTTTTTGCGCGTTCTTTCATTGTTTCGTATACTTTATTGCGAATCTCTGTTCTTTGCTCTGCTCTTGTTTTTGTTTTGTCCGGGAAAAAAGGCCCATCTACGTAGGTTATCAATTTAACCTTGTTTTTATGGAGTTGGTAGGTGTTAGTAAAACAGTAGATGGGCATATTCAGGCTGATTGGATAACCGAACGAGTCATCAACAAACGGACGAATGTCCGTATAGTATGGCCAGATATGTGCTTCGGGGTATATGCATATAACATTTCCGTCGGTTGCTCTCTTTTTTATGGCAGAGAATAGATTTTTGAATCCGCCCATATCATCGGGGAGGGGGAGTGCACCCATGCTTGGCGTAATTTTTCCCAAGATGGGCATAGAGACGTTGTTCGGGTGTACTATCGTGTAGACGTCCTTGGGAAAGCATATCATCGATGGAATCAAAGCGTCAGCTATATCTTGTGTATGGTTTCCGTATATGAAATATCCGTTTGTTTTGTCTTTTTTATTTTTAGGCAGAATGTCTTTGCCTATTATTTTGTGGCTGAATTTCAGCTTTAAAAAGATCCACGCGAGCGGTGTTGCAATAATTCTGTACCAGAAAAAGTGTGTGAATCTTTTGAAGGGGGTGTCATTTATGTACTTCCAGCTTGAGTCGATTTTTTTAGGCGTTATTACTGCCGTTGAAAACTCGTCGTTCAATTCGTCTGTGTAGTATATTACCCTTTTTTCTGATTTGTGTTTCATATTACAGCTCACCTCTTTTTTGGGGAAAATATAAACTAATTGTATTTGTTGGGGTGAAATATATCAACCTACTTTCGAGGTAAACAGGTATACTGTTTAAAAATGTGTCAGTAGAGTAGTAGAGAGGCGACTCTACTGATGAGAGAGTTTAGCTTATTAAGCTTGTTTTTTGGGGTTGATTTATTTGTAATAATATGGTAAAATATGTTTTAAGGTCTGTTTATGTGTTAGTAAGACGGACAAAGCTGATGTAGGGGGGCGCTATGATCGATACTTATGATATGAAACGCGTTATTGCGAAGAATATGACCGAGCTTCGTCTTGCTAAGGGTATGACTCAGCTTCAGGTTGCTGAAAAGCTTAATTATTCGGATAAGGCTGTTTCGAAGTGGGAGAGAGCGGAGTCGATACCCGACATTTGTATATTAAAGGAGATAGCCGATCTTTACGGTGTGACTCTTGATTATCTTGTCAACGAAAAGCATAGTAAGATCGTAACCGATCTTCAGGTTGATGAGGGCGTTAGAAAGCGTAAGCAGATAGATATTATGAGTCTATCCGTTGCTTTGGTGTGGTTTGTTGCAACGCTTATTTTTGTTGTTCTTGATCTTACAACTAATATTATGTATTCTCATATGCTTCCGTTTGTGTATGCAGTGCCCGTGTCGGCGGTAGTGTGGCTTGTGTTTAATTCTGTGTGGTTTAACAAGCGAACGAATTATATAATCATATCTATACTTGTGTGGTCGACACTTTTTGCGTTGTACATAACGTTCCGAATGTTCTCAATAGATATAAAGATGTTATTTTTGCTTGGTATACCGGGACAACTTATAATACTTATGTGGTCAATGCTCGGAAAAAGAAAATAATAAAAAAGCATTATTCGCTTTTAACGAATAATGCTTTTTTAATGCTGTTTTGCAGTAAAAAAGCACTGTTAAAAAACAGTGCTTTTAATATTATTCAACAACTATTTTACCCTGATAGAACTGGCCTTCGTAAACTCTGCCGCTCGGCCAAGTGTATTTGCCGTATCCGTGCATATCGTTGTTTACAAAATCGCCGGTATAGGATTCGCCGTTCGCCCAAGTGTAAGTGCCTTTGCCTGTTCTGACATCGTTTTTGTAATCGCCCTCGTATACGTCGCCGTTTTCAAAAACGTACTTGCCTTTGCCTTCTTTTGCGTCGTTTACGTAGCTTCCTTCATAATATGAAGACTCTGTAGCTGTAAACTTACCGAGGCCGCTGCGCTTATTTTCTTTAAACTGGCCTTCGTAAGAAGAACCGTCCGACCAAGTGTATTTTCCCATGCCGTCCATGAGTCCGTCCTTGTAATCGCCCTCGTATACGTCGCCGTTTTTATACTTAAAAACACCTTTTCCTGAGAACTGGTTGTCCTTGAAGTTACCGGTATAAACGTCGCCGTTCTTGTATTTCAAAGTACCCTCGCCGTTTTTCTGGAGCTGAGACAGGCCGCCGGTATAAACGTCTCCGTTTGTGTATGTAATAGTGCTTGTTTTTCCGTCGACTGTTCCTTTGTTTCCGTCGGAGAAGTACAGTGTGCCTTTTTTGAGCATACCTGTAGTATCGACTGTCCCGAAGTATTTAATCGTTCCGACGTCTGTTTTTACCGTTATGTATCTGTATCCTATTACAAATCCGAAAAGCATTATAACAAGTACTGCTATAAGTGATGCTACGGCCATAACGAGCAAAAGTCTGCCGGTTTTGTTGTATTTTTTCTGAGGGGGTCTTTTTCTTCTGATGGGAGTTCTTGGTTGAATGTTGTTGTTCATATATTTCACCTCTGTGTAAGCTGTGCTTATGAGATAACGTTGTTTGCTTTTTCTATAAAATAGGGGATAACTGTCAATGCAATAAAAGCTACTACCAAGAGGATTGTCGCTCCTATAAGCAACCAAATAGGGCTGTTGCCTTTTTTGCGGAATCTTATTTCCTCTCTCGGTGCTATTTCCTGAGGGATATAGTAGAGACGATCGTTGTCGGCAGATTCAACAGAGTGAACTGTTTTTCTAAATGTTGAGTTTTTGCGGAGAGCAAATTTTATAAAGATGTTGTTTTTCTTGTATCCGAGTTGTTCGAGCGTTAACGCAGCATCGGGGGAGGTTGCATTTTTTGAAAGAATATTTCTTACGATGCCGCCCAAAAACAGCTGTCTGTAGATTGCTGACAACGAAGCTATAATAACTCCGATAAAAAGTCCTGATAAAATTAAAGTTAAGTTTCTCGGGTCGTATTTTGTCAAAAAAGAAAAGTCGGGTTGTTGCATATCGTTCATTTTAGTGCCTCGATTCTGATCAATAAATGTGTATAAATAGGGAAGAATGCGTTAATCTTCAAAAAAAGTGCTTCCGCAGAGCTTTTTAATGATGTTTTCGAGGTCTGCGTTGTCGCTGTATTCGATCTCTATTCTCTTTTTCTTGCCTTTTTCGCGTATTTTGAAAATTCTGCCTATCTGTGAAGCAACTCTCTTTTCGAGATCTGCGATATAATCTACAGAAATCTCGTCTGTTGCAGGCTCGTCTTCCTTTACGTTCGCCTCTTTTTTGTTAATTGAGCGAACCAAATCCTCGGTAAGTCTTACGGAAAGTCCCTTGGAAATTATTTTTTTGGCAACTTCGGGCATAAGCGCTTTGTTTGTCAAGCCGAGCAAGGCTCTTGCGTGCCCTGCTGAGAGGTCGTTGCTCTTAACAAGCTCTATGACCTCTTTCGGAAGGTCGAGCAAACGCATTGAGTTTGCAATAGCCGACCTACTTTTACCAATTCTGGAAGAAACTTCCTCTTGGGTGAGGTTATATTCGTCAATCAAAGCTCTGAAAGCCGCAGCTTCTTCGATTGCGTTCAGGTTTTCTCTCTGTAAGTTCTCTATAAGTGAAAGCTCTGCTGCTTTTCTGTCGTCCGCTTCAATAATAATAACGGGGACTTCTGTCAAACCTGCCATTTTTGAAGCTCTCCAGCGTCTTTCACCGGCGATGATCTTATAATATCCGTTAATTCCTTCTCTGACGACTATGGGCTGTAAAAGTCCGTGTGTTGCAATAGATGAAGCAAGCTCCTCGAGCGGCTCGTGGTCAAAGATCGAGCGCGGCTGTGTTGCTTCGGGTTCTATCTCGCTCAAGCGCAAGGTTGTTATTTTATCGGATTTTTCTTCGTCTATTTCGTAATTATCAATAAAGATCGCATCAAGGCCTCTGCCTGATCCCTTTTCCTTAGCCATAATATCCCCTTAAATTCTTTCAAAAATTTCTTGTGTAACGTCAGCGTAGCTCATAGAGCCCTTTGAATATTTATCAAAATACTTAATGGGTTTTCCGTAGCTTGGCGCTTCGCTGAGTCTTACGTTTCTTGAAATAACCGTCTTAAACAGCTTGTCAGCGTAATATTTCTTTAATTCCGACATAACCTGAAGTGACAAATTAAGTCTGCCGTTGTACATTGTGATAAGAATGCCCACAAGCTCGAGCGAGGGGTTGTACATCTGCTTAACCTTCTTGATCGAAAGGGAAAGCTGAGCCAAGCCTTCGAGAGCAAAGTATTCACACTGCATCGGAATGATAATCCCGTCGGATGCAACAAGTGCGTTGACTGTTAAAAGTCCGAGTGTAGGGGGACAGTCTATAAAAATGTAATCGTAGTCGTCTCTGATCTCGTCGAGCGCTGTTTTTAATCTCTTATGTCGGTCGTTAAATTCAATTATTTCAATTTCTGCGCCTGCAAGGTTAATGTTGGAGGGCATAACGTCAAGATTTTTGTACGCAGTTTTATGGATAGACTGGCGCACAGTAGATGGGTCAATTATTGTGCTGTATGTAGAATATTTAATGCTGCGTTTATCAAAGAGACCTACACCGCTTGTGGCGTTACCCTGAGGATCGTTATCCACAAGTAATACTCTTTTTCCTGCAAAACCGGCTTCTGCGGCAATATTTACGGCAGATGTGGTCTTACCAACGCCGCCTTTTTGGTTGGCAAACGTAATTATCTTTCCCACTTTGACTTCCTCCGAGAAATGTTTCTTATAATATTATATCAATCAAAGCGGTTATTGTCAACTGAAATTCCTTCCAATATAAATATTCTACATTATGACTAAAGGCAAATGTTTCACGTGAAACATCTGATAATAGAAAAAGGGAAGAGGATTGTTTCACGTGAAACATTTAAGTGTTTCGTTAGCAACAAAAGATGTTTCACGTGAAACAAAAGTCAGTGGGGAATACGAATAGTGATCTCCGTTTCGTTTTTGCTTTCCTTTTTCTCTGTAACCACCCCAATTCCGCAGTTTTTTAGTATACATACGGCGCGGTCAACGGAATTATAGAAAAATCTAAGGTCTTTAAGCGCAGCTTTAACCTGCCGATTGTCCACGGGAACATCTTCTTTTGGGCACAACAGACTGTCAATATACTTTTCGGAAGCGCTGACGTTTAGCTCTTTTGCGGCAATATGTAAGATTGTTTCAAATCTCAGTTGTGGATCGTCTATCTTTAAAAGAGCGCGAGCATGTCTCTCGGTTAGCTTGTGTTTGATTATTTCCGATCTTTCCTTTGGTGTAAGCTTTAAAATACGAAGCTTGTTTGCGATATACGATTGGCTTGAAGATAGCTGTCTTGCCGCTTGCTCCTGAGTAAGCCCGTAAATGTCAATAAGGGAAGCTATAGCCGCCGCTTGCTCGAAAATATTCAGATCCTCACGCTGAATGTTTTCGATTATGGCAAGTTCTGCAGATTTTTGGCTATCTATGTCAAAAACAATGCAAGGAACCTCTTTTAAGCCTAATATTCTCGCAGCGCGCCACCTTCTTTCTCCGGCAATTATCTGATATGATAATTGTGTCGCATCAGACGATACAATTCTTACCGAAAGCGGCTGGAGTATCCCATATCTTCGTATACTGTCGGCAAGGCGGAGCAATGGCTCGTCCTCAAAAATAAATCTTGGCTGAGACGGATTGGGGAAGAGCCTGTCCGTTTCGATCATTGTTACAATGTCGCTTTTTTGTTGTTTTTGTTCTTCTTTTTGTTCGATTTTTCTGAATGGGTTTTTGTAAAGTGTGTTCATTTTTTATCACTCCTTTTTGTTTATAGTCGTGGTAAAATGATAACACACGGGAAATAAAAAATATCTCGCAAAACAGTTGGTGGAAAATAATTTGTTTTGATGAAAAATAAAAAATGCTATAGCAAGAAACAAAAAAACTATATAAAAAAAGAATAAAACAGACATTGTCTGTTTTATTCTTTGAAAATATATTATCTTGGTTAAAATAAGCTTTATAAAGGCTTTTTTGCAATACGGCTGTAGATTCTGGGGAAGGAATCAGGGGTGTTTTTTGCTTTTTTTGAGATAACAAGGTGTCTTTGCATAACCTTGTCATTATAGTGTAAAGTAAACTCAATATCCTCGAATTTAGTTCCGCCAAGCTGAATAACGCCGCTTCTTGCCGCGGTGATCTCCTCGTTAGCCGAGCTGCCCTTCATGGAGATAAACGTTCCCCCAAGCTTTACAAAAGGCAAACAAAGCTCTGTCAAGATGTTAAGACTTGCAACGGCTCTTGCGGTAACTATGTCAAATCTTTCTCTGTAGTTTACGCTTTTGCCGAAAACTTCAGCTCTGCCGCAAACAGTCTTTATATTATCAAGAGAAAGGATTTTTGCAGTTTCCTCGATATAGTTAAGCTTTTTAGCCGTACTGTCGAGCGCATAAACCGATACATCAGGACGAAGAATTGCAACGGGAAGGGAGGGAAATCCACCGCCCGTACCAACGTCAAGCATCTTTGCGTTTTTCGGTATGTATTTAACAACTGTTGCCGAGTCGGCAATATGCTTTAAAATAACGTCCTCGCCATCGGTTATGGCGGTAAGATTCATTTTTTCGTTTACCGTAAGCATACGGTCGATGAGCATATTAAATTTTTCTACGTTAGATGAATTTAACAAGCCGTCAAGTCCGTTTTCGGAGAAAATTTCTCTTATTAAGCTGCTGTAATCGGTCATTGGTTTACCTCGTTTTGTCTTCTGTTTTGTTGACAGTAAATAAGGAGTACGGTAATGTCGGCAGGGCTGACACCGCTTATTCTTGATGCTTGTCCGATGTTTTCGGGTCTGATTTGGTTAAGCTTTTGTCTTGCTTCAATGCGAAGACCCTTAATTTCGGAATAATCAATGTCACTTGGAAGCTTAATCGATTCGGTTTTGGTAAATTTTTCCACCTCTGCGAGCTGTCTTTTTATATAACCGTCGTACTTTATAATTACCTCAGCGCAGTTAATTATCGCAGTAGGCAATTCCTTTCTCGTTTTGTCAACGGGAGCAAGCATAGCGTAATTAAGCTGCGGACGGCGTAAAAGATCGGCTAATTTTATGCCGGTGGTAACGGGAGTCGTGCCATTTTCTACGAGAATTTCATTAAGTGCATCCGAGGGTGATATAGTAACTCTCGATGCTCTTTCAACTTCTTCGTTTATAGCCGCCTGCTTTTCGAGGTAAGCGTTATATCTTTCCTCGCTGATAAGGCCTAATTTGTAGCCGATGGGTGTAAGTCTGAAGTCGGCATTGTCCTGACGGAGAAGAAGTCTGTATTCTGAGCGCGAGGTCATCATTCTGTAAGGCTCATTGGTGCCTTTTGTTACAATATCGTCGATAAGAGTGCCTATATATGATGAATCACGGGTCAAAATTAAAGGTTCTTTGTTCCGGATCTTCAAAACAGCGTTTATACCTGCAATAAGACCCTGAGCCGCCGCTTCCTCATATCCGCTCGTTCCGTTAAACTGACCTGCTCCGTAAAGTCCGGAAATAGACTTAAATTCAAGCGTAGGATAGAGCTGAGTGGGATTGATGCAGTCATATTCGATAGCGTAAGCTGTTCTCATCATCTGTGCATTTTCAAATCCCTTAAGAGAGTGAAGCATTTTTATCTGCACTTCCTCGGGTAATGATGATGAAAAGCCTTGTATATAAAGCTCCTTAGTTTCCTTTCCGCAGGGCTCAACGAATAGCTGATGGCGCTCCTTGTCGGCAAATCTGACCACCTTATCTTCAATACTCGGGCAATAACGAGGGCCTGTACCCTTGATAACACCCGAATACAAGGGTGAACGGTGGAGATTGTTTTTTATAATATCGTGTGTTTCTCCCGACGTGTATACAATATGGCAGGGAGTTTGCTTAATGTTATTATAATATTCGGTGTCAGTTCTTGATGAGAAAGGAGAGGTGTTTTCGTCGCCGTTCTGTATTTCAAGCACAGAAAAATCGACCGTGTCAGCGTGTACACGGGGTGGTGTTCCCGTTTTAAAGCGGTATACTTCAATATTTTCGCGAATTAAAGCATCGGTAAGCTTTGTTGCAGGCAACATTCCGTCGGGGCCTGATGCGTAAGCGCACTCACCTGTTATTACCTTGCCGTTCAAGAAGGTACCCGCGCAAATAATTGCCGCCTTAACGTTCCATACAGCGCCCATATTTGTCACTACTGCAGTTATCTTTTTAATACCGTTATCTTCTTCGGTAATAAAGTCTACGATCTCTGCCTGAATGAGAGAAAGATTCTCTGTATTCTCAATGGTCTTCTTCATTATCTCGCGGTATTTTATACGGTCTGCCTGAACTCTTTTGGAGTGAACGGCAGGGCCTTTTCCGAGGTTAAGTGTGCGCGTCTGGAGAGTGACCAAATCGGCTGAATAGCCCATCTCGCCGCCGAGCGCGTCTATTTCATAAACCAAATGACCCTTGCCCGTGCCCCCAATAGAGGGATTACAGGGCATATTGCCCACAGCGTCAAGGTTTATTGTAAAAAGAATAGTTTTTAATCCGAGTCTTGCCGATGCCAATGCGGCTTCAATTCCCGCGTGGCCTGCTCCAATTACGGCAACGTCGGCGCTTCCTGCAATATAGTTCACTTTTTTAACCTTCTTCGATTCCAAAATTTAGTAAATATGTAAATATATGTGTTATTGTGCTGTAGTATCGGTGCTTTGTTCAGGCTGTTGAGTCTGTTGTGCATTATCTTGCGTAGCATCCGTAGGTTCTTTGTTTGTATCTGTCTCTTCTGTTGTTACAGACTCATTTTTCTGAGGGCGTTCAATAAAGGTGAAGTCAAAATCGCCCTTGCTGTACGAAATTGTAACTATAAGAATAAGTATAAGAACGGCGAAGCCTATAATTTGCTGTATCGTATGCTTGTTAAGTTTCATTATACAAATCTCCAAGAATTATTTGTGATAGCTTTTGTGGTTTATAATGGTAAACGCCCTGTATATCTGCTCGAGCAAAATAACGCGCATAAGCTGATGGGGGAACGTCATTTTTGAAAATGAAAGCTTAAGGTCGCACATATTCTTTATTTCCTGAGCAATTCCCTCGCTGCCGCCGATTATAAAAGCAATATCGCTGTTTCCGTTTATGGCGAGAGTTTCGATTTTCTCAGCAAGATCTTCCGAGGAAAGCATTTTGCCCTCGACGCATAGCGCTATTTTGAAGCCCTTAAAGGCTGAAACAGCCGAAAATGAAGCGTTCAGTGTATCTTCCTTAATTTCCTGAACAGTAAGCTTACAAAATGCGGAAAGTCTTTTTGAGTATTCGCTTACAGCGTCCTTCAAATACTGTTCTTTAAGCGTTCCGCAACAAATTATCTTAACGTTTAACATATTATTTCTTCTCTACGGCAATAAAATAAGGGGAAGTGGGGGAGTTAAGGATTGTAAAACGGCTTACGCATATCTGCTTTCTGTCGAGTGTGGAAAGTCTTTCGGTAATTAGTTTTCCTTCAACCTCGCCCTCGGCGTGTCCGGGGTATATTGCGATAAGTATTATTCCGCCGTCGTTAAGTAACTCAAGCGCGCCCTCAACTGCAGGCATAGTCGTCTCGCGGAGAGTGGTTATACGCTTGTCCCCGCCCGGCAAATAGCCAAGATTAAATACTCCGACGTCAAACTTTTCTTTAACGTATTCTTTTACCAAGCTGTGCGAAGCTTTTATAAGAGTATAGTTGTCGGGGCAGTTGTTTTCAATAAGACGAGCTTTTGTGTTTTCGAGAGCCTGATCTTGTATATCAAAAGCGTAAAGTCTGCCGCTTTCGCCTATTGCTTTAGAAAGAAACAGCGTGTCGTGTCCGTTTCCCATCGTAAAGTCAACGGCAACGACGCCTTCTTTTATATGTGATGATAAAAACTGCTTTTCAAGCGCCATTAAGTCAACCATAAGTCATAGTCCTCAATAATAATATTATCTAAATTAAGGGCTACACGCGGTAGGAGTAGCCCTTAAAATAAATTTTTATTTATCCTCTGTTTCATCCTTATCGGATTCGTTTTCTTCGCGAGCCATCTTTGCGAAAGCCTCAATGCCCGATTCGTCGCTGTCTGCATTCATTCTTGCTTCTTCAGCCTTCTTAGCCTCAGCTTCTTCAAATGCCTTCTTATCGTTTTCTTCGTTAATTCTTCTCTGCTCGTCGTTTTCTGCGCGGCTCTGTTTCTTGCGTTCCTCAACCATATTTTCGAGGTCTTCAACGGTGGGATTGCCTTCCATTATAGCCTCAAACTGTTTATCGTCAATAATTTCGTGACCGACGAGGTAGTTTGCGATAAAGTGGAGCTTATCAATATTGTCTTTGAGTATCTGCTGAGCTCTTTCGTAAGCGTCGAAGACGATCTTCTTGATTTCTGCATCGATCTTAGAAGCGGTTTCTTCGGAATAGTTACGAGACTGATTGTAGCTTCTGCCGAGGAATACTTCGTCGTTTTCGTGTTCGCTTCCGTAAACGATAGGACCTAAGTCATCACTCATACCGAGCTTTGTAATCATGCTTCTTGCAAGGTTTGTTGCTCTCTGGATATCGTTAGAAGCGCCGCCGGAAATATCGTCGAATATGATCTTTTCAGCAGCTCTGCCACCGAGAAGCATAGCGATCTCCTCTTTGATTCCGTTCTTGTATACGCTGTACTTATCTTCCTTGGGGGGATTGAGTGTATAACCCAATGCTCTGCCGCTGGGAATGATTGAGATCTGTCTGACGGGATCCAGGGTGGGAAGAACGTGCGCGATAATAGCGTGACCTGCTTCGTGGTATGCAGTCTTAAGCTTTTCGGATTCTTTGATCTTCATAGACTTCTTCTGTGTACCTACGATAACCTTAATGGAAGCTTCCTCGATGTCTTCCATGCCGATAAGAGCTTTGTTCTTACGAGCTGAAAGGAGGGCTGCTTCATTAAGTAAGTTAGCGAGGTCAGCACCCGTAAATCCTACAGTTGTCTGAGCGATCTTCTTAAGATCAACGTCTTTTTCAAGGGGTTTATTCTGTGCGTGAACGCGTAAAATTTGTTCTCTGCCGTTAATATCGGGATAGTTTACTGTAATCTGTCTGTCAAATCTGCCCGGACGGAGAAGTGCAGGGTCAAGAATGTCAGGTCTGTTTGTAGCGGCAATAACTATAACACCGTCGTTTCCGCCAAAGCCGTCCATTTCAACTAAGAGCTGGTTAAGAGTCTGCTCACGTTCGTCGTGTCCGCCGCCGAGACCTGCGCCTCTGTGACGGCCGACAGCGTCGATTTCGTCAATAAAGATAATACTTGAGCGATGCTTCTTAGCTGTATCAAAGAGGTCGCGTACACGCGATGCACCAACGCCAACGTACATTTCAACAAAGTCAGAACCACTGATAGAGTAGAAGGGAACGCCGGCTTCACCTGCAACAGCCTTTGCAAGCAAGGTCTTACCTGTTCCGGGAGGGCCTACTAAAAGCACACCGTGGGGAATCTTTGCGCCGAGCTTTGTATATTTAGAGGGATCCTTGAGGAAAGCGACGATTTCTTCAAGCTCTTCTTTTTCTTCATCAGCGCCCGCAACGTCCTTGAAAAGAATCTTGTTTTTGGGATCGGGTGTTGAAAGCTTAGCTCTTGATTTGCCGAAGCTGTTTATCTTACCGCCTCTGCCTGTTGCCTGGCTCATAACGAAGAACCAAAGCAAAGCAAAGATGATCATTACTATAATGTAAGGCAAGAATGAAAGCCACCAGGGAGTTTTCTGTATAGGCTCATAATCAAATTCCGTGATCTTACCTTCTTCGACTTGCTTTAATATGATATCGCTGAGGTCGTTATAGAATATGCCTACGTCACGGATCTCGTATGTCAGCTTATCGCCGTCAACCGTTTCGATATATACTATGTTATCATTTCCGACGTTACACTTTACGACCTTTTCATCTTTGAAAAGCTCAACGATCTTGCCGTACGTGTAATCTTTAGAATTGTTTTCGCCCAATACCGATGCTATGGATATTATAAGCACACCGATAAGAACGACATAAAAAATTATTACTTTTAATTTACCTTTCATTCTTTCCTCCGATAGACCTAACTGTCTTTATAATCTATATTATGCCCAATAAGACTTAAAATTTCGCATTATTTTATTTGGAATAAACTTCACTTTTCAAAATTGCAACGTAGGGCAAATATCTGTAGTTTTCGGCATAGTCAAGACCGTATCCGACAACAAACTCATCAGGAATGGTTTTGCCCGTGTATGTAGCGTTGTATTCAACCTCGCGTCTGCTCGGCTTGTCGAGCAAGGTAACTGTGCTAACGCTGTTAGCGCCCTTTTCTTTAAGATATTGTGTAAGGTTGGACAAGGTTCTTCCGCTGTCAATGATGTCTTCTACAATAAGAATATCAATATTCGAGAGGTCATCTCTCTTTATGTCGAGAGTAATTTTTAAATTACCCGAGCTTTTTGAACCTGCGCCGTAAGACGATACCTTCATAAAATCGATCTCAAAAGGAAGGTCGATATTTCTCATAAGGTCAGCCATAAATACGACCGAGCCCTTTAATATACCGAGAAGGAGAAGCTTTGTGTCGCGTCCTTTGTAATCATCTGTGATCTGTTTTGAAATTCTTTTTACGATTTGTTGTATTTCATCCTCGTCAACAAGGATTGCTTTAAGATCCTGATTCATATTTAATTCCCCCGTTTTAGATAGTAAAAATAAGTCGTTTTATCTGTTGTATCGGGTTTTAGGTCGTCGCGCAACGGAAAGCCCGGTATCCAAAAAATTCCCCTGTTATCGCAGAGCATAGGAAGCGTTTCGCGGTCGGAAACGGGAATTTTTGCTTCATTAAGCATTTTTTTGACCTTTTTTGTCATATTTGAGAAACAAAATACGTCCCCATCTTGTCTATGTCTGGCAATAATTGTATCATTTATAGCTGATTTTTTCAGCATAGTGTGTGTTGATATTTTGTAAATATTTTTTTGTATCACACTTTCGATTTCATTTTCGTTGTCGGAAATGAATATTGCAGCGCCGGTATTATCAAGCTCGTTCAGCCCGTATTCTAAAGTATGCTCACCTAACACCGTTTGTATAGACGGTCTCTCGAAATAAATTTTGTCATAGGTAATCACAAAATTTATTTTGTCGGGCAGAGACAATCTTTTAACTTCTCTGCAATCGGAGTCGGCGTAGCTTTTTAACAGCTTAACCATATCGTTGATATGAACCGAGCAAAGCTGAGTTTTGCTGCCGGTTTCTTTATATAGTCGGATCAACACCCTGCAAAGTATCGACCGATGAAGCTTAACAAGCTCTTTTGGGTTTACAGTCTGCACTTTGTTTGCAACGCCTGACATATAGTCGATGTCAGTCATTATGCTGTCTGCAAGGCTTGAAAAAGATGCTTCGGCGTTTGGATTTATTTTTTTGATAAGAGGAACGATGTTGTGCCTGATATTGTTTCGCGTATATTCAGTATCGGAATTAGTGCTGTCGGTTACGTAACTTAGCTGTAATTCGTCGGCTGCAGATAAAATATCCTCAGTCGAGCAATAAATCAGAGGTCTTATAATATTATTCCTCTTTGGAGCTATTCCCTTAAGCCCCTCAGTCGATGCACCCCTGATAACGTTAAATAATATCGTTTCAAGGTTGTCCGACGATGTATGAGCCGTTGCAATTTTTGTAATTCCGATTTCCCTTGCCGCTTCCTCGAATGCTTGGTATCGCAGTATTCTTGCCGCTTCCTCAAGTCCGATTTTTTTAATTTTTGAATATTCTACGGCATCAACGCTTTTGCAAATAAAGTCTACGTTATATTTTTCGCAAAACTCTTTGCAAAACGTCTCGTCTCTCTTGGCTTCGCTACCCCTTATGTTGTGGTTGACGTGCAGGGCGGTTAGCTTTATATTATACTCTTTTGATAGCTCTTTTAAGCTGTACAGCAAAATAATAGAATCCTTGCCGCCCGAAAATCCGACGAGTACCGAGTCGCCGTTATCAAGCAAGGAAAAAGACTCTATTGCTTTTTTTATGTTTGTAAGTACAGTTTTAAAAGCCATTTTTAGTTTTCCCTTTGTGTGTGTTTAAGTTGTCAGCTTAGGGCTGTTCTGTAAGCGTCTTATCGAGAGTAATAAACTTAGTGTACTGAGGAAGCCAGCCGATATCAACGTTTCTTACAGCGCCGTGTCTGTTCTTTGCTACAATAATTTCAGCCGCGCTTTGTGCAGTCTTGTCGGTGTTGTAGTATTCGTCTCTGTAGAGGAACATTACAACGTCTGCGTCCTGCTCGATCGCACCCGAGTCACGAAGGTCACTAAGCATAGGACGCTTGTCCGTTCTGCTTTCGGGTCCACGGGAGAGCTGTGCGCAGCAGATAACGGGAACACGAAGCTCTTTTGCAAGAATTTTCATATTTCTTGAGATTTCAGCAACCTCTTGTACTCTGTTATCGTTTCTTCTGTCACTCTGCATAAGCTGTAGATAGTCGATAACAACGAGACCTAAGTTCTTAACTCGGCGGAGCTTTGCTCTCATACCCGTAACGGTAAGACCTGTTGTGTCGTCGATAAGAATATCACATTCAGCAAGTGAAGATGATGCTTGAGCAAGGTTTGTCCAGTCTTCAGGAGTAAGCTTACCCGAACGGATGTTGTAGCTGTCTACCATACCTTCGCCCGAAAGCATTCTTGAAACCAATTCTTCGTTTGACATTTCAAGTGAGAAAATGCAAACCGCCTTTTTTGACTGCTTCGCAACGTTTGATGCAATGTTGAGCACGAATGATGTTTTACCCATACCGGGACGCGCGCCTACGAGAATAAGGTCTCCCTTTCCCATGCCGACAAGCGTATTGTCAAGGTCGGAAAATCCGGTAGCAAGTCCGTGAACGTCATCGCTGTTTGTAGCAAGAAGGTTCAAGTTATCGAGGGCAGTTTTTAATACTTCTCTGATGTGAGTAAATCCCTTTGTCTCGTTGCCCGAAGCAATATCAAATATCTTCTGCTCGGCAGAGTCAAGTATATTTTTTACTTCATCGTGCTCTGTATATGCGTCCTCTGTAATTTTTGAACAAGCCTCGATGAGCTGACGGAGCATGCTCTTGTCGTGAACTATGTTCGCGTAATCAACAACGTTTGCCGCAGAGGGCACGGTCTGAATTATCGTTCTGATGTAATTATTAAGCGTATCGGTGTTTTGGTAAACGCCTTCTTTAACAAGCTCGTCTGCAAGCGTTACTACGTCAACAGTCTTGCTTTGTGCATACATTCCCTTCATAGCATAGAAGATCTGCTCGTGCTCGGGAAGATAAAAGTCCTCGCTTGAAACTATTTGCGCAATATCGTCAAAACATTCGGGGTTAATAAGCACAGAGCCTATAACCGACTGCTCCGCTTCAAGTGAAAAGGGGAGCTTTCTGCCTAAAATATCGTTACCGTTCATATTATTTCACATCCGAAATAACAACGTTTATTTTGCCGATGATTTCTGTATAGAGCTTAACGTTTACCGTGTGATTACCGAATGTTCTGATAGGATCTGAAAGCTGGATCTTACGCTTGTCCACTTTGATTCCGTGCTGTTTTTCGAGAGTTTCAGCAATTTCAAGGCTTGTAACGGAGCCGTAAAGTCTGCCGTCAACACCTGCTTTTGCCTGAATTTTTACAGTTACCTCTTCAAGCTTCTTTGCAGTATCTTTTGCCGCCTGCTTTTCAAGCTCAATCTTGTGAAGTCTTGAGGATTCCTTGTTTTTGAGATCGTTCATAGCGGACGCGTCTGCTTCAACAGCCAAGCCCTTGGGAAAGAGGAAGTTTCTTGCATATCCGTCGGAAACGTTTATAAGCTGTCCTTTTTTGCCTTGTGATTTTACGTCCTGTGTAAGTATAACCTTCATATCGTTGTTCTCCTTTCGATTTTAGGAAGTTGTTTTAAAAAATAGTGTTAAAGACTTTCGGCGTATTCGTCGATAGCGTCCTTAAGCTGTGCCAACGCATCGTTGACCGTTGTATCCTTAAGCTGTGTTGCTGCCGCGTCGAAGTGACCGCCGCCGCCAAGCTTTTCTATGATCATCTGAACGTTTATCTTTCCGTTTGATCTTGCGGAAATAAATACGGTGTTCTCAATTTTGCATATTGCAAACGAAGCCATAACTCCGTCAACTGATAAGAGCTTGTCAGCCGCCTTTGCCGCCGCAATTCTGTCCGAGGGGTCGGATATGCTGTTTTCTTTAAGTGAGTTTGTCGTTATGGCAAATATACTGCGATATATTTTTACGTTAGTTTCAAATCTCGCCTCGCGTCTGAGGTCTTCAAGCTCTGATTTGAAGAAATCGCGTATTATCTGAGGGTTTGCGCCTTCGTTCTGAAGATAACAGCCCGCGCTGTACGTTCTAACACCGGTATTCTTTGAGAAGTGGTTGGTGTCGAGCATTATACCCGTAAGCAACAGGTTAGCTTCTTCGTGGGGGAGCATACCTGCTGAAAGGGTCTGCTCAAGAAATTCAGCGACAAGCTCGCAGGTTGATGATGCAGACGGCTCAATATATGTTATCAAGGGTTTGATATTAAACTCGGTCGTCTTTCTGTGGTGGTCGATGTATACGACTCTCTCAACGCTGTCGGCAACCTCGGGAGCTGCAAACTGCTTTGGATTGTTTACGTCGCAGATGCAAAGAAGCGTATCGTGGTTTATGAGGTCGAGTGCCTCGTGTGCGCCGACGAACATATGATTGTATTCGGGCATATGGTTTAACGCATCAAAGCATTTTGCTATATTTTTATCTTCAGTATCGACGATTATGTTTACCGGTATTCCGCAGAACATAGCCATTCTTGCGATACCCACACAGGCGCCGAAGCAGTCAAAGTCGGGGTTAATGTGTCCCATTATCAAGACGTTACCGCTTGCTGCCATATGAGAAATGAGCTCGTTTGCCGTAACTCTTGAACGAACCTTGGTTTTCTTCTGAACGCTCTGCGTTCTACCGCCGTAGAAGTTCATTTCGTTGTTGATTTTAATAACCGCTTGGTCACCGCCGCGCTGAAGCGCCATATCGAGAGCGGTCTGCGCATCTCTTTCCTTTTCCGCGAGGGTGTTACCCGTGCAGGAAATACCGATCGAGATCGTAACGGGAAGGCTTCCGCTTCCAACTCTTACGTCACGGATCTTATCAAGGATAGAGAATTTTGATGCGATAAGCTCGTCGAGGTGCTTTTCGTGGAAGATAAACAGGTATTTGTCTCTTTGGAATTCCTTCAAGACACCGTTTACCGATTCTGTCCACTCGTTGAGTATGTTAGCAACCTGATTGGAAACGTCTCTGTATTTTTCCTGAATATGCTGAAGCAATTCGTCGAGGTTGTCGATCATAATAAATGCGACAACGGTGTTTTCGTCTTTTAATTGCTGATGCGCAGCGTTAATATCCTTTTGGCTGTTCCAAACAGTAATACAATATTGCTTGTTTGAGGTTTGTACGGGGTAAGCCTTAATTTTGTAATGCTGATTAAAGGCTTCCGTTTCAAGACCTTCCTCGGAGTCCTCTGCGTGAATGATGTCCTCGAGAGAGTTTTTGCATATTTGGTCAATATTTTTTCCGTAATAACCGTTTTTGCTTCCTGATATGACGGTAAATGCCTTGTTAAACCAGATTATACGTCCGTTCATATCACTTATTGTTACGGGAGTATACATACGGGGAAGTATGTCAAGGGTCATATTACCCAACAGAGGCTCAATCTCGATGCCTCTTTTTTTCATAATGTTTTTCTCTATAATATTCCAAGCCAAAGAAATTGCAAGGAGTGTCAAAACAAAGAGTAATGATGTCGTAATGCTCTTTGAGAATAGGTTAGCCTTGCTTTTTTCCGCAACGAGAGAAAAGCCGGTAATATACAAAACGGCAACAAAAATAGTAACGCATTTTTTAATAAAAGCCTTATTATGCAGTTTTTTGTTTAATTTTTTAAGCATAAAAAATTCTCCAAGCGTAAAAATTCATATAATCGAATGTACCGCAACAGAATATAATATCTGCAATTATAGTCATTATACCACTTTTTTGCAATATTGTAAATATATTTATTATTATTTATTATATATATAATTATAAAAATAATAAATTCTAAATTTATACGGGACGTCGAGGGCGCCGTCCCCTACAGGTTATGGAATATCGTCTAATTATAGGAGCGGATTCGTTTATACGCCCGTTTTTTGTAAAGAAAGTAATTTTTAGCTCCATCTGACGAGGGAGCTCCCGACGAAGTCGGGTGAGGGAGAGAAAAACGAACGATTTAATTAGAGAATAATGCAATCAAAAATCTTTTATGTAGCTCTCCCTCCGTCTCGGCAACAAAATATTGCTAAATCGAATATTCACCTATTGCCGATCCACCTCCCTCGACAGATGGAGGCTTAGTATGGTACAAATCTATCTTTAGCCCTTTCCTGAGGGGAGGGTGGATTTTTGCGCAAGCAAAAAGACGGGAGGAGAGATACATAAAATAATTTATAATCGGTTAAAGTCTTATATTTATGCGGGGCGTCGAGGTAGGGGTTCCCCGAACCGCACGAAGTAAGGTTTGGGGGTTCTCGTGGACGTCGCCCCCTACAATGATGCAATAATGTTTGATTTGTATGGGCGACCATTGGTCGCCCGGTATTGTGCAAATCTAAATTAAGCCTTCCCCTCGAGGGGAAGGTGGCACGCGAACGTGACGGATGAGGTGTTTGTTTTATAACAAAAACCTCTTGGTTTTACCCAAGAGGTTTTATATCAGGTATGTGTTCTGAGATATTCCGTAAGCTTCTTAACACCGGAAGAATTAAGGTGTACGCCGTCGGGGGATTCGGTCGAATCGAGCCACAACGTACCGTCAAGCTTAAGGAATGCTTCGGCTGTATTTACAAAGTAAATTCCGCGAGTTTTTGCTATGTCGAGCGCCGCTTCGTTAAACTCGGTCATATGCTCATTATTAAGCCCGCCGCCGGAGTTCGAGTGATTTTTTGAAAGCGGGAATATAGCGTACATATAGATCGAAGCGTTAGGGTTAGCTGCCATTATAGCGTCGATAAGCACTTCATAGTGGTGCTTATAGCTTGCTGTATTAAGCCAGTATTCATTAACTCCGAGACAAATATAGATCTTTTTAAACTCAGGGTGCTTTGCCAATGCCTGCACGACTGTATAATTTTGACCATTTTCTGTGATAAAATTATTATTCATCGCGGTAATAACGTTAAGCCCTTGATAAGCATAGAACGTTGTGTTTTTTATGTCTCCGTAAAGCTGAATTCCCTGTGTTCTCGAGTCGCCTACAAACACAGCGTCAGCAAAATAGTCGTTATCAACTCTTGCCGATTCACTGACAGGATATTCCGATACGATAGGTCTACCCGTGTTTTCTACCGGCGGAGTCGGTGTAGGAGTAGGTGTTGAAGTCGGAGTCGGCTTCGGAGTAGTTTCGGGTGACTGAGTCGGAGTTGGATTGGGAGTTATCGTATCATTTATCGAATCGGTAGTGTCCGATGTATCATTCTCCGGAGATGCTGTGGGGGTAGGAGTTGGTGTTGCAGGGATGCCTTTTTCCGTATCATTAACGTTTGTATCTTCGGGAACATCTGTTTCTGTGCATCCGCTCGAAAAACAAGTAATAGCAACAAGAATTATTGCGGTGAGTATATACAAAATCAAGCGATTATTTTTCGTTTTTTTGGACATTATAAGTTCTGCCTCCTTCTTAAAAACTTATATTCAAATATAGCAAGTATTTTTTGATATAATTTTATAAATAAAATCGTTTAATTATATCACACGAAAAAATACAAATTCAATACATTTTATTCTTTTTTTCGACAAAAAAATATTTTTGTAACATTTGCACCATTATCAAGTGTGATTTTGTTGCACAATTAACAAAAAACCAACGGCAACAAAACCTGCATTTTGTTAGCTGAGATACGTAATTTTACACAAGTTATGCCGTTGTTATAAGAATAGTTTTTTGTTGAAAATGGTCGTTTTGGTTGACAAAAGCCATCACTTTATTATATAATAAGGTTTATAATCGGGTGCTTGATTATAGAAAAATATTTAATAAATCGCGCTTGATAGTTAAAATGAGATTCAAACGAAGTGAGGAAATAATATGGAAAATCGTTATACAAAGCCTGCACTTATAATTATGGCTGCAGGAATGGGAAGCCGTTTTGGCGGTTTGAAACAGGTAACACCTCTCGGTCCTTCAGGAGAGCTTATTATTGATTACTCGATCCACGATGCTATTGAAGCAGGTTTTGAAAGAGTTGTGTTTGTTATTAAGCACGAGATTGAAGACGTATTCAAGGAATTTATCGGCAATAGAATAGAAAAAGTTATCCAGACAGACTATGTTTTTCAGGAGTTGACAGAGCTTCCCGAAGGGTACACAGTTCCCGAGGGCAGAGTTAAGCCTTACGGAACGGCTCACGCAGTATGGTGCTGCCGTAACGTTGTAAAGGGGCCGTTTATGGTTATCAACTCAGACGACTATTACGGCAAGGATTGTTTTAAGCTTATCTACAACTTTATTACAAACCCCGTAAACGATGGCATCAGACATTTGTGTATGGCAGGATATATTCTTGAAAACACACTTACGGAAAACGGTTCGGTATCGAGAGGCGTTTGCGAGATCGATGAAAACAATAAGATAATCGGTATTGCCGAGCGCACAAAGATCGAGATAAGAGACGGAAAGCCGATGTATACCGAGGATGACGGTAACAGTTGGACAGAGCTTGACAGAAACTCATACGTGTCGATGAACTGTTGGGGATATCCTGCGGGAATATTCGATATGTTTGACAAGGAGCTTCGAGTTTTCCTTAACAGACTTAACGAAAATCCCATGAAGGGCGAGTTTTATCTTCCCGTAATGGCTGATAAGATGACAAAAGAGGGAATTGCTGACATCACCGTGCTTCCCGTATCGGATAAGTGGTTTGGCGTAACCTACGCCGAGGATAAGCCCAAGGTTATGGCAGCGCTCAAAGACCTTGCCGACAAGGGTGTTTACGGCAAGAATGTTTGGGATAAATAATTAAGGATATTCTTTAAGGGAGATGCTTTTCTGTCGTAAAGTGTCTCCTTTGCTTATGATTATTATAATTTATGATTCAGGAGAATGAAAAATGAGATATGATGCGGTCATATTTGACCTTGACGGAACGCTGCTTGATACGCTTGATGACCTTGCGGACAGTCTTAATCATACATTAAGAAAAAATAATATGCCCGAGAGAACAAGGGAAGAAGTCAGAGCTTTTGTTGGAAACGGAATAAGAAAGCTTATGGAAAGAGGAGTTCCGGCGGGAACGGAGGTTAGCGCGATAGATAAGGTTCACGCTGATTTTACGGAGCATTACAAGGTTCACTGTAACGATAAGACAAAGCCGTACGACAACGTTCTTGATATGTTGGCAAAATTGAAAAATAACGGTATAAAGCTTGCGGTGTTGTCAAACAAGGCGGATTATGCGGTTCAGGATTTGTGCAAGAGATATTTTGTTGGACTAATTGACGTAGCGGCAGGCGAGATTGACGGAATACCGAAAAAGCCTTCGCCCGATGGTGTTTACAGAGTGATTGACAAGCTCGGAGTTCAGGCTGAAAAATGTGTTTACATAGGCGATTCTGACGTTGACGTTATAACTGCAAAGAATTCAAATATGGATTGCATAGCAGTTGACTGGGGCTTCAGAGACAAGGATGTTCTTGTTAATGCCGGCGCTGACGTTATCGTTTCAACAGCAGATGCGCTTTTTGAGGAAATAGTTAAATAAAAAATAAAATCTCCCGTTATTTTACGGGAGATTTTTTTATTATTCATTTGTTTCGATTTTTTCTTTTGGCGCGGGCCTGAAAATATTGATAGCACCTGCGTTATTTCTTATGTTTACCTTATCAAGCTTGCCGCCGAATTCGCCGTCAACAGTCCACTTAACAGCTTCCTCGCAGGTGATCGTAACGTTCTTCGTGTGGAAGAATGTTACCTGCTTTTCGCTGTTGTCAAGATTTGTAAGCTGAACGAAAATGTCAACGATATCGGTGGTGTTTTTCGGCATACGAACGAGTATGACTTCAAACGTTCCGTCGCTGAGGTCAACGTGCTTGGGATCGAATTTATATACTCCGCCAACCGAGAGAGAGTTTGTGATTCCGACAAAGACGAACTCGCCGTCGATAGTCATTTCTTCGCTTTCTATCTTCATATACATAGGCTTGATCTCGTTGAGAGATTTTATGCCCTCAAGTATGTATGCCATATGTCCGAGAGAGTTTTTGAGGTTCTGAGGGGTAGCGTATGAAGTGCTTGTGAAAGCGCCGCACGATGCGATATAGTTAAAATATCGTGTGTTATTGAAAACGCCTACGTCGTTAGGTAATGCTTGGTTTTCAATAATCGTTTTTGCGGCTTCAAGCGGTGTTTTCGGAATACGGAGAGTATCTGCAAGGTCATTTGTTGTACCTGCAGGAATAAATCCCAAGGGGGGTCTATCCTCGGGCTTAAGTGTCATAAGTCCGGAGACTATCTCGTTTAAGGTACCATCGCCGCCGCACGAAATTATGCGGTCAAAACGAGGGCCGTATTCTTTTGCAAACTCGGTTGCATCTCCGCCTTTTGTGGTCATCATTACCGTGGGCTCAAAGCCGGAGTCGGAAAAAAGCTTTATTACTTTAAAAAAATCATTTTTAATCGTCATTTTACCTGAAGTGGGGTTGACGATAAACAATACTTTTTCTCTGTTTGGTAGACTCATAATAAAATTCCTCTTTGCAAAGATAAAAAAACAAACAACACCCGCTCGTAAAGCTTCACGTAGGGTGTTGTTTTTTGTTACTCTGCAGTTTTTTGTCTGTTCACCCTTAGGCTTTAAGTATATATTTTGGGCTATCCAGTTTTTTTACTGTGTCTTCTGTAATTGTAACGGTATCAATATCGTTTCTCGAGGGTACGTCGTACATAATGTCAGTCATAAATCCTTCCATTATAGAACGCAAGCCTCTTGCGCCGATATTTCGTTCAATAGCCAATTTAGCTATCTCGTCAAGCGCCTTTTCGTCAAATTCGAGCTTAACCTTATCCATCTCAAACAGCTTTTGATACTGTTTTACGAGAGAGTTCTTAGGCTCTTTCAAAATTCTGACTAAAGCGTCGCTGTCGAGCTCTTCAAGTCCCACAATAACGGGGAGACGTCCGACAAGCTCGGGAATAATACCGTATTTTACTATATCGTGAGAAACAACGTCTTTGTAGAGATTATGCTTCTTTTTTTCTTCTTTAGTTTGAATATTGCTTCCGAAACCGATAAGCTGATTGCCGGCTCTCTTTTCGATAATATCGGTAAGTCCGTCAAAGGCTCCGCCGCAGATAAAGAGGATATTTTCGGTATTGATCTGAATAAATTCTTGGTTCGGGTGCTTTCTTCCGCCCTGAGGAGGAACGTTTGAAACAGTACCCTCAAGAATCTTCAACAATGCCTGCTGAACGCCCTCGCCCGAAACGTCACGGGTTATCGAACGGTTTTCGCTTCTTCTTGAGATCTTATCAATTTCGTCAATATAAATAATTCCTTTTTCAGCCAATTCTATGTCGTAATCAGCCGCCTGAATAAGTCGTAACAAAATGTTTTCGACGTCTTCGCCGACGTAACCCGCTTCAGTAAGGGTTGTCGCATCAGCGATGGCAAAAGGAACCTTAAGTGTCTTTGCGAGTGTCTGAGCGAGAAAAGTCTTACCTACACCGGTAGGGCCGAGAAGCAACACGTTGCTCTTTTGAATATCAACGGAGTCCTTCTTTTTTGAGTTTTCCTTGCTCAAAATTCTCTTATAATGGTTATAAACGGACACGGAAAGAACCTTCTTTGCGTCATCCTGACCTATAACGTATTCGTCGAGAGTTTGTTTGATCTGTTGCGGCTTGGGTAAAGTTTTAAGCGACAGCTTATCGCCCTTACCGGAATAAGCCTTGTGGTCATCAATTATTCTTCCGCAGGTTTCTATACAGTCGTTACAAATGAACGCTCCCTCTAAGATAGGGGAAGGAATAAGAAACTCAACAGAGTCTTCGTCTCTGCCGCAGAAAGAACAACGAATGACTTCGTTTATCTTGCCGTCGTTATTTTCCATTTGTGTATATCCCTTCGGAAATTAAAGCTTTTTTGTAATAACCTTGTCAATGAGGCCGTAATTCAAAGCCTCTTCAGCAGACATAAAGTTATCTCTTTCGGTGTCGCGCTCAATTTTTTCAATAGGCTGACCCGTAACGTCAGAAAGGATCGAGTTAAGCTTTTCGCGGATCTTAATAATTCTGTCAGCGTGGATCTTGATATCCGTAGCCTGACCCTGCATACCGCCGAGAGGCTGATGGATCATAATTTCGCTATTAGGGAGTGCGCATCTCTTACCCTTTGCGCCTGCGGAAAGTAGGAATGCTCCCATGCTTGCCGCCATACCTACGCAAATGGTAGAAACGTCGCATTTAATGTAGTTCATAGTATCATAAATAGCCATTCCGGCGGTAATTGAACCGCCGGGGCTG
>SVRB01000101.1 GCA_015065045.1 Oscillospiraceae bacterium
CGATTAAGTCGAACTTCCGTGAAGGTCTTAATATACTTGAATACTTTATCGCTGCGAGAGGTGCTCGTAAGAGTCTTTCGGATACAGCGCTTCGTACAGCCGACTCCGGTTACCTTACAAGACGTCTTGTTGACGTATCTCAGGAAGTTATCGTTCGTGAGGACGATTGCGGCTCTACAGAAGGTTACTGGGTAAGCACAATCAAGGATGGCGGAGATGTTATCGAGCCGTTCAAGGATAGACTTGTAGGACGTTATACTATCGGTGACGTTGTAGACGCTAACAACAACGTAATTGTTGCGGGCGATACAATGATGACTGAAGAAGATGCTGACAGAATTATTGCTGCAGGCATCGAAAGAGTATACATCCGTACAGTTCTTAAGTGTAAGGCAAGACATGGCGTATGTGCTAAGTGTTACGGCGCTGACCTTGCTTCCGGCAAGTCAGTTAATGTTGGTGAAGCTGTTGGTATTATCGCGGCTCAGTCAATCGGTGAACCCGGTACACAGCTTACGATGAGAACGTTCCATACCGGTGGTGTTGCGGGATCAGACATTACACAGGGTCTTCCCAGAGTTGAAGAACTTTTTGAAGCTCGTCGTCCCAAGAAGACAGCTATTATTTCTGAAATCTCCGGTAACGTTACTATTCAGGACGTTAAGAGAACAAGAAACGTTACAATTACTTCTGCTGAAACAGGCGAAAGCGCATCTTATGCAGTTCCTTACGGTATGAGCATAATTGTTGCTGAGGGTGATTACGTAGGTGTAGGTCAGGCATTGACAGAAGGTTACATGAGCCCTGCTGATATAGCAAGAGTAAGCGGACTTGATGCGGTATATGATTACATTATCCGCGAAGTTCAGCGTGTGTACCGTTTGCAGTCGGTTGAAATCAACGATAAGCATATTGAAGTTATTACACGCCAGATGACACGTAAGGTTCGTGTTGAAGACTCGGGTGATACAAACTTGTTGCTCGGATCTATGGTTGACGTAAACGAGTATAATGATGAAAATGCTGCAGTTCAGGCAAGAATTGATGCAGGCGAGCGCGATCTCTGCCTCGCAACAGTATCTCCTGTATTGCTTGGTATTACCAAGGCAGCATTGCTTACAGAATCCTTCCTTTCTGCTGCATCATTCCAGGAAACTACAAAGGTTCTTACTGATGCTGCTATCAGAGGTAAGGTTGACCACTTGCTCGGTCTTAAGGAAAACGTTATTATCGGTAAGCTTATTCCTGCAGGTACAGGTCTTCAGAGATACCGCAGCGTTGAAGTAAATAAGGATGATTCCGAACAGCTTCAGACCGCTGAGGTTGAAGAATAATATAAAACAATTATATCGGATATATGGATTACATATATCCGATATTTGTTATTTTGTGCGAAATGTAACATTTTCGGTGTAGTTGTTTGTAGAATAAAGAGAAATTTAAAAAAGTGAGGTAAATATATTACTTTTTTGATGTTTTTAGTGTATAATGTAGATGAGATAAAAAGAAGGGGGGGCTGATATCAAGTGAAGATTTTATTAAAAAATTCTTTTGACAGCGGGCCCACTGTGTTTTTATTTGAGTCTTGTTTTTCTACTGTAGAACATAAAATGAAAATCGGAAATTAAGGTGCATAAACCGCTGTGTTGAGGTTCGGTTTATGTACCTGTTTTTTATATAGATTATAAGTTAATGACATCGAAGTAATTGGAGGTTTTTAGGTGAAAAAAAGATTAAAGCAGATAGTTGTTTTGCTGACAGTTTTGTTGTGTATAACGTTGCTCTATGGCTGTAAGAACAATGAAAATCCGAGTATTGATAATAAAGAACCTTCCGTTAGTTTAGAAACTTTGTTAGAATCAACTGAAGATGATGTACGCAGAAAATTATGGGAGGATTTTTATAAAAGATTTGTAGTGCCGTCGTGGGAGGATAATGGCACAACAGAAAATAATGAAACAACAAACAGGATTTATGTTGATGAATTCTACAATATTGATATACTTATCAACATCATAGACGAAGAAGAAATATTAAGATACACTTTTAATGACTTTATATATAATTATGATAGAGAGCTACCGGTGATATATCAATATATAAAAGGGTTGGATATCAGCAAGTCTGATTTTATAAAGGCAAATGAAATATCAAAAGAATATAACACAGCATGCGATATGCTGGATTATGAAGGAAGAAAAGTTGTATATACAGACGAACAAATAGAGGCATTATACTCCGAGGATAAATGGGGAATGTTTAAACAATTTGGGAATAGAACATATTATTATTTTGATGGAAAGATATATGATTATTACGAGATTGTTTCATTAGATGATAAGATGATGGAAAAAATGTTATATTCGGTGGATTATTTTGATGCCTCGCATATAGTGTATTATTTATATCCGTATGATGGTGAATTAACTGAGACTTACGGTGTTGAGCATCGGATGCTTAAGAACTATTATGATGATATTAGTGCGGAATTGGTGTATTCGATAGACGATTACTACAAAAGCTTGTTGAAAGATAATGTTTTAGGTAACTTCAAGACGGTAAAAAATGTTGAGGAATTCTATCCGGGAGTGGAAGGAACGAAGGAGATAGATGATTACTATATTAATAATTTGATGGGGAAAACACCGGCAGAACTTGATTATCTGCCGCCGGTTTATCATCTTGTTGAAAAGTTTTCATTGAGAGATCGAAAAGCTGAGTTTTATGCATATAATGAGCACTTAAAGAAGGCTTATGTTGAAGGCGTTTATTATACTCATATTTCGGACAAAAATTTTGAGTTGTTGTTTGAAGAACACGGAAAAGATGATATAATAAAGGCTTCTAAATCTCCTGCTGCTTTTTATTTTGAAGGAGTGTTATATATACTTAAGGATTTGAAAAATGCAGAGTCATCTTTAATAGATAAAATGGGTGAAACTACTGAGTTCAAGGAGTATTTGTTGGGTTTAGAGGATTTATTTGTGTACCAAAAAGCAAAAGGTGAATACGGCGAGCTTGTAGACGGATGGCTTGAAAAATATTACGGTATAAAAAATAAAATAATATAGTTGTTTTTTTGTGAAAGTTAAGGAGCGGTGTATGATGAAAAAAGGAATGAAGTGGATGGTTGTTTTGCTGACAGTTTTGTTGTGTATAACGTTGCTCTTTAGCTGTAAAAATAATTATGTATATTCCGATGGGGAATTTAGTGATTCTACAAAATCTGATATAGATGAGTTTATAGAACCTGACATAGATGTAATAACATATAACAACCAATTCCATACGTTCAGTGAGTGGTGTTGGATATTCTTTGAGGATATGGAGTTGTATGATGAGTTTTTATGTTATGCTGATTCAGAAGCGTATGCAAAATTTAAATATGAACTGCTGAAAACAGGAATTGTTTCAGAGTTGTTGGATGAGAATAAAGACGCAAATTATATGCAATATGATGAAGTGAGAATCAAACTTACTCTTTTAGAGCAGAGAATAGAGTATGGAAATGTGTTGATTTTTTCTAATTCTAAAAAAGGAGATCTGATTCGCTATTATGATTCGAAAATCATAGATAACGGTTTTCCGTCTGTCTTTTATAGAAAAACTGAAGTAAGGGAATACTATTTCAATAACTATTTATATAAAACAAATGCCGAAGAAATGGGTTATCTTCCGACTTCGTATTATTTGATTCGTGATATGAATCTTAAAAGCAGAACTGAAGAGTTTCGCCAAGAAAACGAGTACAGAATAACCACAACCGAAGATATAACACGGTATTTTATCGATTGGAAAGATTTTGATTTGCTTTTTGGTGACTATGATGAAGAGACAGTGAAAAAAGAATTAAAGCGTCCCACGGTTTTTTACTTTGACGGTAAGCTGTATGACTTGGAAGATTTACAAACCGCAGATTCTGCTTTGCTTAATAAAATGGGCGCAGGTGCCGAATTTAAGGATTATTTGACGGATTTAAAGAAAATGCGTGTTTTTAAGGAGGCAGAAGCAGAATACGGCGAGCTTGTAGATGGATGGCTTGAAAAATATTACGGAATAAAAGCTTAATATAACAACCCCCTCTTGATGAATTTCAGGAGGGGTTTGTTTTGAATGTATGATTTGTGTATAAAACGCGATGTAATAAAGAGAAAATTGTGCAAAACGTAGAAAAAATGTATAAATTTAATCGCTATTGACAATTATAAAATGCGATGGTATAATATAACATATCTACCTATGCTTTGGCATAATTATGCCTATTTGCAGGTTAGAAAATATTGAAGAAGGAGGAAGAATATGCCAACCTTTAACCAGTTAGTAAGACAGGGCAGAGCAGAAAAGCAGTACAAGTCTAAAGCACCCGTGCTTCAGAAGGGTTTCAACACAATTAAGAACGTTCCCACTGACTTTAGCGCTCCTCAGAAACGTGGTGTTTGTACCAAGGTTTCCACAACAAGCCCTAAGAAGCCTAACTCAGCTCTT
>SVRB01000102.1 GCA_015065045.1 Oscillospiraceae bacterium
GGAAAAGTTAAATTCGAAAAGAAGGCACAGGGCAGAAAATACGCAAGTGTTTATGCTGAATAAGTTTGTTTAAAAAGCGCGGTATTTCTTGTTTTGGGAAATACCGTTGTTTTGTCTTTTAATAAAAAAGGAGATAAAGGAATATGAAGATTCTTGTAACGGGCGGAACCGGATTTATAGGCTCCAACACTGTTGTGTTGCTTCTCAAGGCAGGACACGAGGTTGTAATTTGTGATAACCTTTACAACTCACAGATCGAAGTTGTTGATAAGATCAAGAACGTTACAGGTAAGGACGTTGCTTTCTATAAGACAGATATTCTTGATAGAGAAGGTCTTAATAAAATTTTTGAAGAGCATAAGATAGATGCTGTAATTCATTTTGCCGGACTTAAGGCAGTTGGTGAATCTGTAGCAAAACCGCTTTTCTATTATCACAACAACATTGAAGGAACATTGGCGCTTTGCGAGGTTATGGCGGCGCACGGATGTAAGTCTATTGTATTCAGCTCTTCCGCTACAGTTTACGGAAAGCCTGAAACTGTTCCGATAAGAGAAGATTTCCCGTTGAGTACGACTAACCCTTACGGAAGCACAAAGCTTATGATAGAGCAGATTTTGCAGGACCTTTATGTTTCTGATAATGAATGGAACGTTACCATTCTCAGATATTTCAATCCTATCGGAGCTGATGAAACAGGTTCATTTGGTGAAAGCCCCAACGGTATCCCGAACAACCTTATGCCGTACATAGTTAAGGTTGCAAACAAGGAGCTTCCTTTCTTGAACGTATTCGGAGACGATTACGATACAGTTGACGGAACAGGTGTACGTGATTATATTCACGTTGTTGACCTCGCTGATGGACATTTGAAGGCTCTTAACAAGCTTTCGGGTGTAAATATATACAACCTTGGAACAGGTAACGGTTACTCTGTTCTTCAGCTTGTAAAGGCATTTGAAGAGCACAATGGAGTTCCGGTTCCTTATAAGATAGCTCCCAGACGTCCCGGTGATATTGCAGAATGCTATGCAGATCCTGCTAAGGCGTACAATGAGCTTGGTTGGAAGGCAGAGCGCGACGTAGTTGATATGGTTACAAGCGCTTGGAACTTCTGCTTAAAGAATTTTAAGTGATTTAGAGATATGACCTGCACACGAAATATAACGTATGCAGGTCTTTTTAGTGTATTTTTAATACACTTGCTTATAATAATAGAGTGTGGTAAAATAGAACAAATAACAAAAATAAGAGGTAAAGTATGTCAATGGTGGTGTTGAATGCGTATAGAGTTGAGGAGATGCAGTTCAGAAACGTTCTTGAGACGGGTGCGCCCATTACGTTGGAGAACCAATATTCGTTTAACGTAGAATATACCGGTGGCAACAAATGTGTTGGAGAATTTTTTGTTGAGGTTTATGACAGGGATAATAAAAAGGATTTTTTTGCAAAGACGAGAATAGTTGCTTTTTACTCTTATAAAGAAGGTATGAAAAAAGATTCTATACACAGAGAAGCATTTAGACAGATCTTTCCGTATGCTAAGTCAATAATTACTACAATTACGGCGAATGGCGGTGTTCCGCCAATCAATCTTCCTGCTGTTGATATTGATTCACAAAATATATACCGTTTAGATATTTGAAATAATAAATAAAAAATCCGTAATGAAATTTTCATTACGGATTTTTTTGTTATTGTAACGTAAGACTGCGAAGATTATCCATCTTGTCGTCGAGCTCTTCGCTGAGCTTTGCGCAATATAAAAGCTCGTCAGCCATTTCTTTTGTAAAAACAGAATCCTTTTTGTATCTGAGTTGATGTTCAAGACTCGCCCAAACGTCCATAGCAATGGTTCGTAACTGTATTTCAACCTTCATCAGCTTTTTTTCGTGCTCTAAGAAGATCGGAACTGTTATGATCATATGCAGACTTCTGTAACCGTTAGGCTTAGGATTTTTGATGTAGTCTTTTTTGGATACAAGTGTTATATCATCTTGCTTTAAAAGGGCGTTTGCCAACATATATACGTCAGCAGGGAATGAGCATACGACACGGACACCGGCTATGTCATTAAGGTTTTCTTCCATTGAAGTGAGGTCAAAGGGGAGATTTTGTCTTTCAAGCTTTTCTTTTATGCTTTTAAAGCTTTTTAAACGAACCTTAATATCATTTATCGGGTTTCTGTCGTGCTGTAGGCTGAATTCAACGTCAAGTACGTTAAGCTTTGTTTCTACTTCCATCATAGCGCATCTGTAGTACGCCATAAGTTTTGAAAACTCATATAATCTTGTTTTTGAAATATCAGCAAGCTTTCCTTCGAAGAAATTGCGTATCTTTTCTTTGTCAAGATCCTCTTCTTCGAGATATAACTCTATTTCTTTTTGGAGTGAATTATCTGTTTTCATAGTACTCCTTTCAAGAACGTTTATCAAACGTTTGAAATTAGATCGAAAATGTAATATGTGCCATTTATGTTTTTAAAATAAAGTGTTATGTCAAGAGGGAATAGGTGTGATTCAGTGCTTGTACGGTATATATATTGGTTGCAAACGTATCTTACGGAAAATGTGTTTTCGTCATATATGTAGTATTCTTTGAACTCAATATCCTTGAATTCATAACCAATATGAGGAGTGAACCACTGAATTTCGGTTGTTGTAATGCTTTTGTAAATTTTTGATTTAGTATCGAAATATCTGCTCATACTGTACAATGTTGCATCAAGCGTCATGTATTTTGCGTATGTTTGAGCAGCGTTCTGGATATGAGCTTTCAATTCCTCGGTTGGAATATCGTAGTTCATTTGTTCGACGTACGTCTGTGTTTCTTCATCAAATACAAACGTGCTTTCGTTTCCGTTTCTGTCAGTAGCTGTAAGAATAGGCTTTAGCAAAAGATTGTCTATGCTGTATTCACAGTACATAATACCATTTACGCCTTCAGGCACACGACTGCATGATTCGGTCCGGATATTATTTTCTGTGATGTGGCTGTCGTTTATCTCAACCCCGTTAAGAGAGAGCTTGCTTGTTGTAAATGCTTTTATCTTGATCGATTCATCTGTAGAATATACTAAACTGATCGTATCGAGAATCCATGTATCTTCAGGTGTTGCGGGATTGCTGTTTTCGGTCAGAGTAAACTCAGAAAAATAAGTCTTGTCTGCATATATTCTATATTTTTTTATCTGTCCGAGCCCTGCAGGAACCTCTCTGTATGTTATGGTTTTGCCTTCGATCTGTTTTTCCATATAGGAAACAAAATCGTTCTTGCTTTCAAATTCGGTTAGTGAGATCTCCTGCATATCGTATAATTTATCGAATTTGCAGGGTGAAAAATATTCATTGAATATTTCTTCTGCTTCATATTTATCAAGCGAACGCTCGTATTTATCGAGATAATTATAGAGTTTAAGTGATACGAAAATTATTCCGCCGATTAAGAGCAGAGTGATAAAAGCATAAATGCTGTAAAAGACTATTTTTGAAATGTTTAAATTCTTCTTCATAATGCGATCACTCCTTAACCATAAAGAATGTAGGCATCTTTCTCGGGCCGTAAAGCGAGGAGCTTACGTTTATGGGATTATCCTTGTAATACATATGTGTAGATGATCCACCGTCAAGGTTAGCGGCGTTCACAGCTCCGTATTCGATCATAACGTTAATAAGGTCTGCGTATGATGCGCCAAGACTGCCGGGCATTCTTCCGTCAACGCATAACAAGATAACTGCGCCGTCTGCACGCTGACCAATAGCTGTTCTGGGGTTAAGGCTTCCGCCTGAGCCCGTAAGCTGTGCTGCCTCTCCGTTTACTACAAGAATAGGACCGAAGCAAACACAATCGCGCATGCCTGCGTTAAGCGCTTGTTGACCTGTCATATTTCCAACCATAAGAATATTATCATTAGTAAATCCGATAACCCCTGTGTAATACGTGCCTGTATTACCCCAAAGAAGTTCGCCTTTGGATATTGTAAGTCCGATCGGAACGCTGCCGTCTCCATTACCTCCGGCATCGGGGAAGCCGCCTGCGTTTATACCGGCAATAGCGCCCTCTCTTTTTAATACTTCGTAAATTCTAAGGCCGGGCTGATTGCTCTTAAAGTCGCTTGACGTTGCAAGATAAACCTTAGAGGGATCGCGTACGATCATTACGTATCCGCGGAACGTATCACCCTTTACGTTTTCTATTCTGATGCCGTCGGGGTAATCTGCCCATTCATCATTATCACTAGAGTTAGGATCATTTGTAGGCGGAATAACGATAAGTCCGGGGTTTGTAATTTCATCCGATTCTATAACAGCGTTTGCTTTTTTTATTTCTGCAATTTCTTCCTTAGAAAAGAAGAGTCTCGGAACCCATTTTGCAGCGCTCATTTCTAACGTAGATGTAACGAGTTTGTCTCTGGCAGCAGGGCTGGGGCCAGAGACAAACTCGTTACATCTACGTTAGAAA
>SVRB01000103.1 GCA_015065045.1 Oscillospiraceae bacterium
CACCCCTCTTGAAACAGTTCCGTTTTCCGTAAGCGTGTTTTCAAGTATATACCCAACCATACAGTACTGAGTATCATAAGCATTCTTCAAATGCGTCGCCAAGGATATGTAGGCGCTTCTTCCGTAAAAATCGTCTGCGTTAATAACCGCAAACGGTTCCTTGACTATATGGCGTGCCGCAAGCATTGCCTGCGCCGTGCCCCAAGGCTTTGCTCTGCCTTCGGGAACACTGTACCCTGCGGGTAGGTCGTCAAGCTTTTGGAACGCGTATTCTACCTTTACCTTGTCCTCAAATCTTTTACCGATAGTTTCTCTAAACAGCTCAAGGTTTTCTTCTTTGATAACAAAAACTATTTTATCAAATCCGCTTACCATTGCATCGTAAACGGAAAAATCTATTATAAATTCTCCGTTATCCGTTATTGGATCGAGCTGCTTTAGTCCACCGTAGCGCGAGCCCATTCCTGCCGCAAGTATTAAAAGTGTCATTTTCTCCCCCTCTATCCGTTAAATATACATCAAGTAATTATACTACTTTTTTGCACATAATAGAACATATTTACCGTATAATTAACATTTTATTTACATATAACTACAACTATCCTATTGACAATCACATAAAATCATTGTATAATTATATTGTCTCATTTGAGACAGTATTCTTTAAGGAGTCTGTTATGCATAATGAAACAATCCGAGAATATCTTGCAAACAATTCTATTTTTAAACATTCCAGTCCTGAGAATATAGAGCTTTTTTTAAACGATGACACAGTCCATGTAAAGAAATTCCGTTCGGGAGAAACTATTTTTTCGCCGGAATTTAAAGAAAAATACGTAGGTATAATTTCTTCAGGAAGCGCCATTGTTGCCACCTCTGCTTCACCTGAGAATACGCTTCTAAAGGTAATAAAGGAAAACGAAATGTTCGGCATTGCAAATCTTTATTCCGACAATGAAAATTTCCCAAGTATTATAACAGCCAAGGGTGATACCACCGTTATTTTGATATGTGAAAACGCTTTTAAACGGCTTCTTGAAAATGACAAAAAACTACTTACTGCGTATCTTTCCCTTTTGAGCAACAAGATAGTATATCTTAACAAAAAAATATCGACACTCACTGCAGGCAGCACAGAAAAAAAGCTATGTGTTTTTCTTGCCGAAAATGAGCATGACGGAGTTTTTGACTCAAACGTCTCAATGTCCTCGCTTTCAGAAATGCTGAATATTGGCAGAGCTTCACTTTATCGAGCACTTGATGCACTTTCAGACAATGGTTTGATCATAAGGACCGGGAAAAAAATAATAATTCCTGATAAATATGCTCTTTTGCAATATTGCAAATGAGATTTTTATAAAACAAATTTACTCATGAAAGGATAAAAAACATGAAAAAAAAGCTTATTCGTATTATCATTCTTACTCTTACACTTGCTCTCCTTCTTCCCTTCGCATCTTGTGCCAAGGCAGATAAGGAGCTCGAAATTAAAGTTTACGCGCTCAACGGTACTACTGCTCTCGGTATGGCTCAAATGATTGATTCAGCGAGCAACGGCACAGACGAGATGAATTATAACATATCTCTTTATACGTCGGCAGACGCCATTACGGGTGCTATCATCAACGGCGAATGCGCGATTGCGGCGCTTCCCACGAACGTTGCCGTCAAGCTGTTCAACAAATCAGAAGGCAAGATCCAGCTTCTCGCGCTCAATACTCTCGGCGTTCTTTATCTTTTGCAAAACGGAGAAAATATAACCTCTCTGTCTGACCTTGAAGGTAAGACAGTTTACGTTCCCGGTGCAGGCTCCAATCCCGAATATATTACCGCGGCTCTTTTAAATTCCGCAGGTGTAAAAAACGTAACCATAGACACAACCACCTATAACAGTCCCGATGCGCTTCAGACTGCAGTAGTAGCAGGAAAAGCATCCATTGCTGTTCTTCCCGAGCCTAAGGTAAGCGTAACCACAAGCGGAAACCCCAATGTAAAAGTTGCATTGAATCTTACTGACGAGTGGGAAAAGATCAACGGAGAAAACACTCTTGTCCAGGGTTGTCTTGTTGTAAACACGGCTTTTGCAGAAGAACATCCCGCAGAAATCAAAAAGTTCCTTGAGGATTACAAGGCTTCCGTTGAATTTATAAGCGGTGGCTCGGATGAGGCAATCGAAATGATAGTAAACGCTACCATTCTTCCCAAAGCCGCTATTGCAAAGAAGGCACTTCCCAACTGCAACATCTGCTATATCGCAGGCGAGGATATGAAACCCGTTATGAACACCTTCTGCGAAAAGATTTTTGCTTATGACAAAACATCAATCGGCGGCGCGATGCCGACGGACAGCTTCTATTACGTTGCTAAATAACTAAAAAATTATGCAAGGAGATCAATTACCGTGAAGAAAATAATTTTTAAAGCAATAAAAATTATTGGCGTATCCGTTTTTTGGATCGCTATATGGTCGTTGATCTCCTTAACTGTTAATAATGAAATCCTCTTTCCAACACCTATATCCGTTGTAAAAGCGCTCACTTCTCTCGTTACGACAGCTGATTTTTGGTTATCTACCGGCATATCTCTTGTACGTGTATTTTTAGGAATACTTTTTTCCATTGTTATTGGAATTTTATTAGCGGTGTTGACAGTAAACATCCGTATACTTGACACTCTGTTATCCCCTTTGCTGAGTGTTGTAAAAGCAACTCCCGTCGCCTCGTTTATAATACTTGCTTGGTTATGGATAAATAGCGTCACGCTACCTATCTTCATTACCTCGCTTATCGTTATTCCAATTGTTTGGTCTAACGTTTGTGAAGGTATACGTTCTGTTGATAATTCCCTTCTTGAGGTTACAAAGGTATACAAATTCAGTACTTACCAAAAGCTTTACAGACTTTATCTACCGTCAGTTGCTCCCTTTTTCATGGCAGCATGTAAGTCTGCTCTCGGTCTTGCATGGAAGGCGGGGATTTCTGCCGAGGTTCTTACAACACCACGGCGCGCCATAGGTACTGAATTATATTTGTCCAAAACTTATTTAGAGCTTCCAACACTCTTTGCATGGACTTTAGTTGTCATTATTTTGAGCATGGTATTTGAAAAGCTATTTATTACGGGCATTGAAAAAATTGGAAGTAAGTTAAGAATACTTCCGAAAGGCGGTAGCAATGATAAAGCTTGAAAATATTACGGTTGCATTCGACAAGCAAACGGTTATAAAAAATCTTTCATTTGAGTTTGAAAAAGGAAAGATTTACGGTATTACCGGTAGCTCAGGAATAGGTAAAACGACGCTTATAAATGTTATTGCAGGAACAGTTCAATTAAAAGAAGGCAATATTATATCAGATACAAAAAAAATAGGCTATATTTTTCAAGAGCCTCGACTTTTTCCGTGGCTGAATTCACTTGAAAACGTAATGTGCACCTGCCGTGACAAGCACAAAGCCTTATATTACCTTAACTTGTTTCTTACAGGAAGTGAAGATAAATATCCAAATGAGCTATCGGGCGGTATGAAGCAACGCGTTTCCATAGCAAGAGCATTAGCGTACGAGCCTGATTTACTCTTGCTTGATGAGCCGTTTAAAGGGCTTGATGATGAAAACAAGCGACATACAGTCCAAACCGTTCTTGATTTTCTGAAGGAACGAAGTGCTATTATGATTTCACATGATAAAAGCGAGCTTGAGTTTTGTGATGTAATCCTCAAAATGGATGGCTCCCCCGTAAGCGAGCTTTCCGCGATAAACAATAATATTTAATATCAAAAGCTCCCGACACGAAGGCGAAAAAATCAGCCTTTAGGGCGTTGCTCTAAAGGACAGTTTTGCGGAATACGGTATATCTCAAAAGAGGTATGCCGTATTTTGCGTTTGTGGACACAAATGCAGTGCTTGTCAGGAAAATTGATGAGCCATAGGTGAACAACAAATAAGGCTCCCTTGTGTAAAGGGAGCTGACGCCGCAGGCGGCTGAGGGATTGTTCCAATGAAAAATCTAATCTTTTACAATCCCTCCGTCACGGCAAGCCGTGCCACCTCCCTTTACACAAGGGAGGCTTTTTCTACCACCCGGAAGGTAATTTCTATAAATTTCACCAAATATATTTACAAATTGCAAAAAATGTGATATAATAATTGTGCCAAACAAAACCAAATAACTTTCAAGGATAAACGCCCTATTTTTGTAGGGGGTCTTGTTCCTACACCTATTTTTGTGAGTCAGATGAAATCAGGCAAAAACGCTTGCTCCGCTGACTTGCATGTGGTGTTTATCCGTGAAGTTGGTTTTGTTTGGCGACAATTGGAGTTGGCGTTTTTCGGTGCGTAGCTTCGGTTGCGCACCTTTTTATATGCTGATGGGGGATATATGAACAAGAACATTCAAGAAAAGATCATGGACATTACCGGTATTGAGCTTACGCCGGGAAACCCT
>SVRB01000104.1 GCA_015065045.1 Oscillospiraceae bacterium
CCCCCATAACCCCCTACCCCTAAAACGACCGAGGGTGTTCCTCCCTCGGAACCCTCCTTGGTCTGTGGAAGATATATTGTGTGGGTTGAGGATTACCCCATTTGCACCCCTATCGTTTGCGAAAGATTTGTTGTTTTATGAAACTATATTGGGATTTGTAGGGGGCGACGTCCTCGACGCCCCGTTTTATAATGATATTTCGAAAATAATAAATTTTAAATTTGTAGGGGCGGATTCCATATCCGCCCGTGTTGGTGCGAATCTAATTTTAGCCCTTTCCTGAGGGGAGGGTGGATTTTTGCGTAAGCAAAAAGACGGGAGGAGAGCTCGGTGGTGGATTTATAATCGGTTTATGTCTTATGCTTATACGGGGCGCCGAGGTATGGGTTCCCAAAAACGCACGAAGTAAAATTTTTGGGGGGCTCGTGGAAGTCGCCCACTACAATGATATAATATTATTTGTTCGTTTTGTTTAATTTGTTCATTCGAATTATTGTTTTTTGTTAAAATTACCAAAATGAAAAAAATAAGCCTATTATTAAATAAATTTACAAATTAAACTGTTGACATTGGAGCAAAAAAACGGTATAATTATAATGGCAAAATGTTAAAAATAACATTTTTATGTGATTATTTTGCAAGAATTATCAAATGGAGGAGAATTTCGTTATGAATTCCGAAAGAAGAAGTATCATAAAAGAAATGCTTTGTTCAAAGCCGTTCGTGTCTTTGAAAGAGCTGACCGATCTTTTTCCCGAGGTTTCGAGTATGACGATTCGCCGAGACATTGACTATTTCGAACAGCAGGGCGATGCTATTAAAGTAAGAGGCGGAGCCCGTTCAATGAAGTTTATCACGACATCAATGGAAGAAGAGTTTCCGAGTCGTATGCAAAAGAACATTCCCGCGAAAGAAGCATTAGCAAAGAAAGCTATTGAAATGCTTGAAACGGGTCGCTCGTTCTTTCTTGACTCCGGAACTACCATGATGATGATGGCGTCGCTTTTGCCGGAAGAAAGGTTTACAATAACAACCACCGGCCCTAACATTGCTATCGAGCTTTTACATAAAAAGCAGACTATTGTTAATCTTGTTGGCGGTATGCTTAACAGAGATAATATATCGGTATCGGGAACACAGGCTTTGCGCTTCCTTGACGATATAAATATCGACACAGCGTTTATCGTGCCGTCGGGTGCGTCATCGCAGACAGGGTTGACTTGTGGTAACTACAGCGAATGCGAGTTAAAAAAGTTTATTGTCGAAAAGGCGAGAAGAGTAATAGTGCTTTTGGATACAACTAAGTACGACAAGAGCTTGCCCTATACTTTTGGAAACTTTAAGGATATATACATGATCATCACCAACGGAAGACTGCCCGAGGATATAGCTATCGCGGCAGATCAAAACGGTGTAATAGTAGTCAGAGCATAAAAAATAATTTATATAAATTTTTTGGAGGTAAGAACTATGGCAACATTAGTTATAATGCCGCGCCAAGGCCAGAGTGTTGAAAGCTGCGTCATTACCGAATGGAAAAAGAAAAAAGGAGATACAGTTGCAGAAGGCGACGTATTGTTCTCCTATGAAACAGACAAGTCATCGTTTGACGAACCTGCAACTGTTGCAGGTGTACTTCTCGAAGTATTCGCAGAAGACGGCGATGATGTTCCTTGCCTTGAACCCGTATGTATTATCGGCCAGGCAGGCGAAGATATAAGCGCACTTATGCCCAAGGCAAGTGCAGAAGAAAGCGCGCCCGCTGCTGAAGAAAAGGCAGAAGAAAAGGTTGAAGAAGCAAAGAAAGAAGAAGTTGTTGTTGCAACTGAAAGCGCTGACAAGGACGGAATGTTGAAGATTTCTCCCAGAGCAAAGAACCTTGCAAACAAGACATACGCTGATCTTTCTTCAGCTACACCCACAGGCCCCAACGGAAGAATTATTGAAAGAGACGTAAACAGACTTCTCGACAACGGTCAGAGACTTACACCTGAACAGTATGAAACATTTATGAAGACAGGCGTAGCTCCTGCAGCTCAGGTTGAAGAAGCTCCCGTTGCAGCTGCTGCAGCTGTTGCTGCTCCCGTTGCTGAGTACGAAGACGTTAAGCTCTCCAACGTTAGAAAGGTTATTGCTAAGTCAATGCACGAATCACTTTCTAATATGGCTCAGCTTACACTCAACGCATCCTTCGACGCAACACAGCTTATGGCTTACAGAGCTATGCTTAAGAAGAATGCAGAGGCTATGGGACTTAACAATATTACGTTCAACGATATGGTACTCTTTGCAGTTGCAAAGACATTGAAGAACCACAAGGATTGCAACGCTCACTATCTCGGCGATAAGATGAGATTCTTCAACAGCGTTAACCTCGGTATTGCTGTTGATACAGAAAGAGGACTTCTCGTTCCTACAGTATTCAACGCTGACAAGATGAGCCTTAACGAGCTTTCAGCAAACGCTAAGACAGTTATCAAGGCTGCTCAGGGCGGTTCGATCAGCCCCGACCTCCTCTCAGGCGGTACATTTACAGTTACTAACCTCGGAGCTATGGGTATTGAAAGCTTTACTCCCGTTATCAATCCCCCCCAGACTTGCATTCTCGGCGTATGTAACATTTCTCGCCGCGTAAAGCAGGTTAACGGCCAAGATGTATTTTATGATGCTATGGGTCTTTCACTTACATTTGACCACAGAGCGCTCGACGGTGCTCCTGCGGCAAGATTCTTGAAGGAACTCTGCGCTAACCTCGAAAACTTCAATCTTTTGATGGCTAAGTAATCGAAAGATCAAGAAAGGAAGCATATAATGTACGATCTTATAATTATCGGTGGTGGCCCCGCAGGCTACAATGCTGCAGAAAAGGCAGTACACGGAGGTCTTAAGACACTTCTTATCGAAAAGCGCGCTCTCGGCGGCGTTTGCTTGAACGAAGGCTGTATTCCTACAAAGACACTCCTCTATTCCGCAAAGATTTACGATTATGCAAAGCATAGCGAAGCTTACGGCGTAAAGTTTGCAGGAGCAGAAATCGACCACGAAAAAGTTGTTGCTCGTAAGGGTAAGGTGGTTAAGACTCTCGTTTCAGGTATCGAAGGTACAATGAAGAGAGCAGGCGTTGAAGTTGTAAAAGAAAACGCTGAAATTAAAGAAAAGAATGCTGAAGGCTTTGTAGTTAAGGCAGGCGATAAAGAATACACAGGTAAGCAGCTCCTTATCTGCGCAGGCTCTGAAGCTGCAGTTCCCCCCATTCCCGGACTCAGAGAAGCTGTTGCATCAGGCTTTGCAAAGACAAACCGCGAAATTCTCGATATGACAACTGTTCCGAAGGAACTCGTTGTAATCGGCGGTGGTGTTATCGGTCTTGAAATGGCAAGCTATTTCAACTCTATCGGTTCAAACGTAAAGGTTATTGAAATGCTCGACCATATCGCAGGTCCTACAGACAGCGAAATTTCTGCTATTCTTCAGAAGAACTACAAGAAGAAGGGCGTTGAATTTATTCTTTCCGCAAAGGTTACTTCAGTTGGAACAGATTGCGTAAACTATGAATTGGCAGGAGAAGCAAAGACAGTTAAGGCTGACTGCGTTCTCGTATCAATCGGTAGAAGACCTTCATCAGCAGGTCTCGGTCTTGAAAATATCGGCGTTCTCACAGAAAGAGGCGCTATCGTTACAGGCGAAGACGGCAAGACTAACGTTCCCGGCGTTTGGGCTGCAGGCGACATTAACGGTAAGTCAATGTTGGCTCATACAGCATACCGCGAAGGCGAAGTTTGCATAAACAATATCCTCGGTAAGAAGGATAGAATGAACTATAACGCGATTCCCGCTGTTATTTATACAAACCCCGAAGTTGCAAGTGTTGGTGAAACATCCGAAACAGTTAAGGCTAAGGGCCTTGATGCTAAGGTTGAAAGCTACACACTCCGTTATTCAGGAAGATACATCGCTGAAAATGAAGGCGGCGACGGAATTGTTAAGATCATCATCGACAAGAACCACAGAACTATCCTCGGTGTTCATATGATCGGTACTTACGCATCTGAAATTATTTACGGTGCAGCTATGATGGTTGAAAACGAAATGCGTGTTGAAGACGTTCACAAGATGGTATTCCCGCATCCTACAGTATGTGAAGTAATCAGAGAAGGTCTTTTCCAGATCTGAGTGAAGTAAAAAACAAAATATATATTACATAAAGGAGATAAAGATCATGCCAAAAAGTCAATATGTAGATCCTAATAAGGTATTTGAACCCGGTTTCATTAGTTTTAATGATATCCCCGTCTGCCAGTACAAGAAGACACTCGCAGAAGAAAAGAAAATTTACACAAAAGACGATATGATGCGTATTTATCACGATATGCGTATCATTCGTGAATTCGAAACAATGCTTAACGAAGTTAAGACAAAGTCTGCTTACAACGGCATTGAAT
>SVRB01000007.1 GCA_015065045.1 Oscillospiraceae bacterium
TTCGTTATAATAAGAGGGGTTTACAACACCGTTAGGGGTGTGGAATGCCATATTCTTGTTTTTGTAGCGTACAGTAAAGAGATCGAGACAACGGTCGGGAAGTATTGTGAAATGAAGGTTTGCACCGTTCCAGATATCGATGGCTCTTGTACCTTCAGCCTTACCGCCTGAAAATTTGTATTCCCTTACGTCAAAAAGTTGCATTCTGTTTCCAATATACTTGTTGTTCATAGCACACCTCGTTTTTAATATTCGTGTTTTTTGTTGTCTTAAGAAATCTGCAAAAAACTTTACAGATACTATTATTATATCATATTTACACATTATTTCAAGAGATTACCAAAAAAATATCGTATAATTTACCGAATGAAATAACAAAAAGCTTTTGTTTGCAAAAACAAGAGGGAGTATTCATTTTTAATGATAAAAGATGGTAAAATATTCAGTATTTGTTGACTTTTTATGCATATATGTATATAATATAAGATGTAATATTGTTTATAATTGTATTTATTAAATATTAAGGGGATTTACTTATGAGCAGAAGACAGGCTAGAGAAAACGTATTTTATCTTGTGTTTGAAGCACAGTTTCAAAAACAGGAGTGTAATTATGCAGAGTTGTTTCAGACAGCGCAGGAGATCGGAGTTGTAAAGCACGATGAATATACAGAGAAGGTATTCTTCGGTGTTATGTCTGAGCTTGAAGCGATAGATAAGAAAATTGAGGAAAATGCAAAGGGATGGAAGCTCTCTCGTATATCGAAGGTTTCTATGGCTATTATGCGTATATGCGTTTATGAAATGCTTTACGTTGATGATGTGCCCTTCAACATTGCTATAAATGAGGCTGTTGAACTTGCTAAGAAGTTTGATTACGATAAGGCGCCTTCGTTTATTAACGGTGTTGTAAACAAAATAGCTGAGAATGAAGGATTGAAAAAATAATGTCTGTGTTTCTCGGTATAGATACAAGTAATTACACTACCTCGATGGCGGTATGTGATGAAAATGGTATTCTGTTGAATGAGAAAAAGCTTCTTGAGGTTAAAGAGGGTGAGAGAGGGCTCAGACAGAGTGATGCTGTTTTTGCTCACGTTAATAATATTTCCGAGATCGCAGAACGAATCGGTAAGCACAATATAACAGCTATCGGTTGTTCTTCAAAGCCTCGCGATATTGAAGGTTCGTATATGCCTTGCTTTAAGGTTGGTGAGGCTGTCGCTGAAACTATGGGAAATATTCTCGGAATACCGGTGTTCAAGTTTTCTCATCAGACAGGACACGTAACAGCAGCCGCATATTCAGCAGGTCGAATGGATTTACTGAATAGTGAGTTTAACGCCTTTCACGTGTCTGGCGGAACTACTGAGATATTGTATTGCAGCGGAAAATCCGGCAAGCTTGTGATTGAAAATATCGGCGGAACACTCGATTTGAACGCAGGTCAGGCAATAGACAGAACGGGTGTGCTACTCGGTGTAAAATTTCCGTGCGGTCCTGTGCTTGAGGAAATGTCAAAGATGGGTAAATTGCCCGAAACACCAAGCGTGTGTGTAAAGGGTCTTGAATGTAACCTGTCGGGACTTGAGAACAAGGTTCAAAAATTAAAGGATCTAAATACGGATCATAATGATATTGCTTTATATACCTTAAAGTTTGTTGAGAAGACACTTGATAAGCTGACTGCAAATTTAAGAAAAGAATATAATCTTCCGATTATTTTTGCAGGCGGGGTTATGAGTAACGAAATGATAAAGAAGAGTTTATCTAAGTATAAGAATACTTATTTTGCAGACAGAGCACTTTCTGCTGATAACGCGGCAGGGGTTGCTTTGATGACGAGAGAAAGATTTTTTGACAGATAAAAATAATGAGTGATAAGAAAGCGAGGGAAAGCGTTGGCTGAAGAAACAAGAAGAGTGCTAACTGTATCGCAGGTAAATGAATATATAAAAACTGTGATCGAGGGTCAGCCTGTTCTTCGCAGTATATATATTAAAGGCGAAATATCGAACTTTACAAACCATTATAAGACGGGACATTTTTATTTTACACTGAAGGATGACGGTGGAATAATACAGACCGTTATGTTCAAGGGCAGTGCAGATAAGCTTAAATTTGTGCCCGAAAACGGTATGAAGGTAATAGCTCACGGAAAGATCTCGTCTTACGTAAAAAGCGGTCAATACCAGCTTTATGCCGACGATATGGAGCCCGACGGAATCGGCGCTTTGTATATTGCATACGAGCAGCTGAAGGCTAAGCTCGAAAAAGAAGGTTTGTTTGACGTAAGATATAAAAAGCCTTTGCCGAAGATACCGAAGCGAATAGGTATTATTACCTCTCCTACGGGCGCGGCAATAAGAGATATAATAAATATTTTAGGCAGAAGATTTCCGTTTGCCGAAGGTTTATTGTATCCCGCGCTTGTACAAGGCGACGGAGCTCCAAAGCAGCTCATTGCCGGTGTAAAGTATTTCAATGAAAAGTCGAACGTTGACGTTATTATAATTGGACGCGGCGGCGGTTCTATAGAGGATCTCTGGGGATTTAACGATGAAGGTCTTGCAAGAGAGATATTTGCATCGAGAATTCCGGTTATATCTGCTGTGGGACATGAGACCGATTTTACGATATGCGATTTTGTTTCTGATAGACGAGCTCCGACGCCGTCGGCTGCAGCTGAGCTTGCAGTTCCGGAAACAATGGAGCTTAAGCAGAAGATATTAAATATTATCGGCAGAATGGATATGCTGATAATGCATAATATAAAAAACCGCCGACAGAGACTCGGCGAGCTTGCAGATAAGAGGGTGCTAAACAGCCCTGATTTTATAGTTGATGACAGAAGACTTCATCTTATGAATCTTGACGCAAGAATAGAGAACGGTATGAAATATACCGTAAGCTTAAAGAAAGAACAGTTTGCAAGACATATTTCAAAGCTTGAGGCTTTAAATCCCATGTCGGTAATATCGCGTGGATATTCGGCTGTATTCTCGGATGATGGAAAACTCATAAAGAGTGTAGATCAGCTTGAGGTAGGAGACAGATTTAACTTTAAGACCGTTGATGGCAGTGTATCGGCGGAAGTGAAAGGAAAAATTAAAAATGGATAAGCTTGAAAATAAGATTACTTTTGAAGAAGCGTTGGCAAGACTTGAGGAAATCGTGAGAATGTTGGAAAGCGGTTCAGCGCCCCTTGATAAATCATTGGAGCTTTTTGAAGAGGGCGTGAAGCTTGTAAAAATGTGTAATTCACAGCTTGATAACGTTGAACAGAGAATTAAGATATTGTCTAAGGGAGACAATGGAGAAATGGTTGAAAAAGATTTTGTCGGAGGAGAAGCATGAGTTTTAAGGAGCTTTTAAAGTCCGATCTTGAAATTATTGAAAGAGAACTTGAAAAGTATTTCGAAGTAAAGGACGAAGCATTTCCTCATTTGTTTGAGTCTATGAAGTATACGACGATGGCAGGCGGCAAGAGAATCAGAGCTTTTCTTGTGATGATGTTTGCGAGATTGTCAGGCGGAAGCGTGGAAGCGGCTATTCCTTTTGCTTGCGCTATTGAAATGATTCAGGCGTATACACTTATTCACGATGATCTTCCTTGTATGGATGATGACGATATGAGACGAGGAAAGCCCTCTAATCATATTGTTTTCGGAGAAGCGCAGGCGCTTTTGGCAGGTGACGCATTGCTTACTTATGCTTTTGAGGTTTGTGCTGATAACAAGCACGTATCTCCCTCTAACATAACAAAGGCAGTATCTATACTCGCAAAGTGCATCGGTGCTTGCGGCACGGTTGGCGGACAGGTTCTTGACCTTGAGGGTGAGAAGAGAAAGCTAACCAAGGAAGAGTTATACCACGTACATGATCTGAAAACAAGTGCTCTTATTCAGGCATCGGCGTTGCTTGGTTGTTGTACGTCAGACAAGGGCAGAGAATATTTTGACGTTGCAAAAAAATACGGACACAATATCGGCATTGCTTTTCAGGTGATAGACGATATTCTTGACGTAATAAGCGATGAAGAAACATTGGGTAAGCCTATCGGAAGCGATGCCGAAAGCAATAAGACTACATTTTTGGATTTCTATTCGATAGAAGATGCGAAAAAATATGCAGAAGCTATTACCGAAGAAGCGTGTAACGGCTTAGGTGACGGCGACTCTGCCAAGGTTTTGAAAGAACTTGCATATTACTTACTTGAAAGAACGAACTAAAGATGCGTTTTGATATATTTTTAACAGAGAATAATTATTTTGAAAGCAGAAAGAAATCCTCAGATGCGATAAAGTCCGGATGGGTTTACGTGGACGGCAAATGTGTTACAAAGCCATCTTATGAGATTAACGGTGACGTTATGATCGAAATAAAGGGTGATGTTTGCAAGTACGTAGGCAGAGGCGGACTTAAGCTTGAAAAGGCTATCGAGGAGTTTTTGATCGATACAACGGACAAAGTTTGTGTTGATATAGGCTCATCAACGGGCGGTTTTACCGATTGTCTTTTGCAGAACGGAGCAAAGAAAGTTTATGCTGTTGATTCGGGTAGAGATCAGCTCCATACGAGCTTACGAAACGATGAACGTGTTGTTTGTATGGAGGGCTTTAATGCAAGATACCTTACGGACGAGGATATCGGAGAAAAATGTGATCTTGCAGTAATGGACGTTTCTTTTATATCACAGACATTGCTTTATGATGCTGTTTCCAAGGTGTTAAAGGACGGCGGTCTTTTCGTATCCCTTGTAAAGCCTCAGTTTGAGGCAGGAAAAAGCGGAATCGGTAAGAACGGTATTGTGAAGGACGAAAAGGTCAGAAGATCGGTATGTGAAAAAATTAAAGAATGTGCAAAAATATACGGTCTTGAAAACGTATCGATAATAGATTCTCCCATTCTCGGAGGAGACGGAAATAAGGAATTTTTGGCACTATTTAAATATACAGAAAAATAAATCGGAGAAAATTTATGAAAAGAATCGCTTTGGTTATGAAGTCCGATATAGCAGAAGGGCTTGCTTTGGCGCTGAAAACAGTTCAAATACTTCTCGGTTATGGATGTACTCTTTATATAAAAGAGACTGAAAGAAATATTATAGGAGAATATGACAACTTAGAATACAGAGACGAGCTTCATTTATTTGATGATGCAGAATGTGTTGTTGTTCTTGGCGGAGACGGTACGATAATGCGTACAGCGCACAAGACGAGATTGCCTATACTCGGCGTAAATCTTGGCAGAATAGGTTATCTTGCAGAGCTCGAACCCGATGAGCTGCATTTACTCAAAGAGCTTGTTAATGATAACTTCGTTACAGAAAACAGAATGATGCTCGAATATTCGGTCGAAAAAGACGGCAAGTGCATAGGCTATGATTCGCCTGTTATGAATGAGATCGTTTTATCTAAGGGCGGTTATTCGGTAATGCCCGAAATAGAGCTTATATGTAACAACGAAGAGGTTGGAAAATATTTTGCCGACGGACTTATTTGCGCAACACCTACGGGATCAACAGCTTACTCTCTTTCGGCGGGCGGCTCTATAGTTGATCCGGGAATGGAATGCTTTTGCATAACACAGGTATGCCCACAGTCGTTTTATGCCAAGCCTCTTGTTTTTGGCGGAGACTCTGTTTTGAAGTTCAAAAAGGGCAAGAGAGGCCACGGACGTCTTCATCTTGTGGCTGATGGTGATCTTATTACAGAGATTGAAGATAATGATTTGGTAACCGTTAAAAAAAGCGATATAAAGACTACATTGATCAAGGTTAAGAAAAATAATTTTTACAGCGTTATGCGCAGTAAGATGACTGAAATATAACTTATACGGGAGTTTATAAATGAAGAAGAACAGACAAAACAAGATAATTGAGCTTATAAATAAATATTGCATTGAGACTCAGGATGCTCTTATCGAGAAGCTTAAGGAAGAAGGTTTTGAGGTTACTCAGGCTACAGCTTCAAGAGATATAAGAGAACTTAACTTGGTTAAGGTGTCTGTGGACGGCAATACGTATAAATACGCAGAGTCGCCCAAGGATGATATGAAAATATCAGTGAAATACAAGAATATATTAAAAGAGACTCTCGTGAGTGTTGACTATGCTTGTAATACTATGGTGCTTAAAACATACTCAGGTATGGCGCAGGCTGCTGCAGCTGCAATAGATAATATGGGATGGAATGAGATTGTCGGCTCTGTTGCAGGTGACGATACCATTCTTATCGTTATGAGAAGCGACGAGAGCGCAAAGGAATTTTATTCTAAATTTAACGGACTTATCGGGAAAAAATAAAAACAAAAGAGGGAATAAAATATGTTATCCTCATTACACATAGAAAATATAGCCGTAATACGTTCGGTGGATATAGATCTTACTAAGGGTTTTACCGTTTTAACTGGTGAAACAGGTGCCGGTAAGTCAATAATAATTGATTCTATAAATTTCTTGCTTGGTAACAAAACAGGAAAGGATCTTATAAGAAACGGCGAAAAGAATGCCCTTGTTTCTGCTATGTTTACCGATATCGGAAAGGAAACTTCCGATAAACTTGACGAACTTGGATTGTCACCTGACGAAAACGGAGAATTGTTTTTGCAGAGAACGTTAAATTCCGACGGCAAAACGCAGATAAAGATAAACGGAAGAACCGTTCCCGCATCTATTCTCAGAGAAGCGGCAGGACTGCTTATAAATATACACGGTCAGCACGATAGTAAATCCTTGCTTGAGTCGAAGTATCATATAGATCTACTTGACTCGTATGCTGATAACGGAGCTTATCTTGACGAATACTCAAAGTATTATGAAAAAATGAATGATATTACGTCAAGTATAAAGTCGCTTGTTATAAGCGAAGGAGAAAAACAAAGACTTACTGAGATCTTATCTTTTCAGATTAAGGATATAGACAGCGCAAAGCTTAGAACAGGCGAGGAAGACGAGCTTATTGCAAGGGAAGCTGTTTTACGTAACAGCGAGCATATATCAAAACAGATTAGATTTTGTTATAAGGCTTTATGTTCAAACGAAAAGGGTGTAACCGCAGCTACACTTGCAAGAAAATCTGCAGATGCTCTATCTTCAATTTCCGACGTATTGCCCGAGCTTAAGGAATATTCGGATAAATTGAATAATTTTGCTTATGAGATGGAAGAGATAGCTGTCAGTGCGAAGGAGCTTGCGGGAGACGTAAGTCTTGATCCTCTGATAGAATTAAACGAGGTTCAAAGCAGACTCGACGTTATTCATAAGTTAAAGAGAAAGTACGGATCAACTGTCGAAGAGATACTCGAATACAGAGAAAAAAGGGTAGAAGAGCTTGAAAATATCTCAAAAAGCGAAGAAAAGATAGAAGAACTCAAAAGAGAGCTATGCGAGGTAGAAAAGAAAGCAGCTGAAATTTGCTCTGTTATAACGCATAGAAGAAAAGAAAAGGCTGAGATTTTGGAAAATCAGGTGTGCGAGTGTCTTGGTTTTCTTGAAATGCCTAAGGTTAGGTTCAAGGTTGAACTTACCCCTCTTTCCAAATATTCATCAAAGGGTAAGGATGACGTTGTTTTTATGTTGTCCGCAAATATGGGAGAACCGCTGAAGCCCTTGTCTAAGATCGCATCGGGCGGTGAATTATCGAGAATTATGCTTTCTATAAAGAGTGTGCTTCGCGAAAAGGAAAGTACGGGAACTGTGATATTTGATGAGGTTGATGCAGGTGTTTCAGGAAAGACCTCACAGAAGATCGGTATAAAATTAAAGCAAACGTCGGAAAGCTGTCAGGTTATCTGTATTACTCATTCGGCGCAGATTGCCGCATTGTCGGATGAACATTTGTTTATTTCGAAGGCGGAAAATGAGGGCAGGGTTGAAACAAAGGTGAAGGTGCTTGATTATGAATCAAGAGTCAACGAGCTCGCAAGAATTATGGGTGGACAGGATATTACGAAGGTTTTATTATCGAGTGCAAAAGAGCTTCTTGATACCTCGAAAAAATATTGAATGTGATTTATGTTCGGTTTTAGTCATATAATAATTGTATATACAAAAATAGACAGAAAGGAGATTTTTTGATGTCAAAGCTTTCAAATTTAGAGATGTTTATGAAGGAATGCGCGTCTCTTGACTTTGAAAAGGACGCAAAATTAGCCTGCCATTCAACTTTTAAGGTTGGCGGAACAGCAGACTATATTGCATATCCGAAGAGCGAAAGTGCGTTATGCGCTTTGGTTGATTATTTGAATGATGAAGAAATTAAATATATAGTTATCGGAAACGGAAGCAATCTGCTTTTTGCAGATGAGGGATATAGAGGGGTTGTTATTATCACGACTCACCTCAAAAAGATAAGAAAATCAAGAAATACAATTTATGCAGAATGTGGAGTTTCTTTTACAAGCTTGGCTCTTTATGCACAAAAGCACGGCTTGTCAGGTCTTGAATTTGCTTATGGAATTCCCGGAAGCGTGGGCGGCGCCGTTTATATGAATGCAGGTGCATATGACGGTGAGGTAAGGAACGTTTTACAAAAGAGCTCGTATTTTGATGCAAAGCTTTCAAAGCGCTGCGATCTTTATAACGCAGGTCATAAATTCGGTCATAGAACAAGCATTTATAATTCAAACGATAATGTTATCCTTTCAGCCGTATTTGAACTGACCCCAAAGGATCCTGATGAGATAAAGCAGAAGATGGACGGCTTTATGGCTGCAAGACGCGAGAAACAGCCTCTCGAATATCCAAGTGCAGGCAGTACTTTTAAGAGATGCGAAGGATATTATACGTCAAAAATGATTGACGAAGCTGGTTTAAAGGGCAGAAGCGTAGGCGGTGCTATGGTGTCTGAAAAGCACGCGGGCTTTGTAATCAATACCGGAAATGCAACTGCTGACGATATAAAGAAACTCATTTGTATTATAAAAGAAGAATTAAAGAAGAAATTTAACGTTGATATAAAAGAAGAGATAAAGTATATAGATTGACTTTATAGATAGTTTCAAAAAAAGGTATGTTTATATGGAATTTATGATTTTAACGGGTATGTCTGGAGCAGGTAAATCGAGAGCTGCCGATACCTTAGAGGATATGGGATATTTGTGTGTTGACAATATGCCTGCGGCTTTTATACCCAAATTTGCAGAGATGTATAGACAATCTGCGAATAAGAGCAAGAAGGTAGCATTTGTTATTGACGTAAGGGGCGAAATTGAGTTTGATACTTTGATTTCGGAGCTTGATGCTTTAAAGGCAAGAGGGGATTCATGTACGACGCTGTTTGTTGATTGCGACAATTCTGTTATAATCAACAGATATAAGGAGACGAGAAGAATACACCCCCTTGTTCCCATTAAAAATCTTGGTATGAACGATGCTATTGAGCTTGAAAGAAAAATGCTGAAGCCTATAAAGGATTATTCGGATTATGTGATTGATACTTCATATTTATCCGTAAGACAGCTCAGAGATAAAATTTTTGCTATAAACCCTGATAGAAACAAAAACGAGCTGATGATTACTTGTATGTCGTTTGGTTTTAAGCACGGTATAGTAAATGATGCTGATTTGGTTTTTGACGTAAGATGCTTCCCGAATCCTTTTTACATTACCGAGCTTAGAGATAAGACCGGACTCGAGGCTGACGTAAGAGATTACGTATTTTCAAGCGGTGATACGCAAAAATTCCTTGAAAAACTGTACGATATGCTCAATTACCTTATCCCTCTTTATGCAAAGGAAGGGAAAACTCAGCTTACTATTGCGATTGGTTGTACGGGCGGAAAGCACCGTTCTGTTGCTATAGCTGAGGCTGTTGGCAAGGTTCTTTCAGAGCATAACAAAACAGTGATCGTACATAGGGATATTGCAAAGATATACGATAGCGTTAAATAACGCAAAAGCAGGAGTAAATAATGTCATATTCGAGTGAATTAAAGAAAAATTTAAAAGAAATGAGTATGAAGAAAAAATGCTGCAGAAACTCATTTTTTTACGGCGAAACTCTTTTTCTTCCCGAAAGAAAAAGAACGCAGCCCTTTGATTATCTAAAATACGGATATGAATCGATGGACGATGTAAAGGCTATAAAAACTGAGTTTTTTAAATGTTCGTCGTGCAGAAGTAGTTTTCTTCGCGGAGTTTTTTGCGCTTGCGGAACAGTTTCGTCGCCTGAAAAATCATTTCACTTTGAATTAAAGGTAAAAAACGAAGATCTTTATAACAGCTTATATGAATTCATATCCCATTCTTGCTTGGAAATGAAGAAGTTGAAGAGGAATGATACTTATTCATTGTATTTAAAAAAAGGCGATGATATAGAGGATATAATGCACTATATGGGTGCGGGCAGAGAGGCGTTTGAGGTTGCAAACGAAAAGATAAAGAGAGAATTGGCAAACGTTGCAAACAGACGCAATAATTTTGAGGTAGTTAATTTAGGAAAGACGGTATCGGCGGCAGGAGAATCCGTTGACGCGATAAATAAGCTTATAAAAAAAGGTATATTATCAAAGCTTCCTCGAGGTCTTGCTGAGACCGCGCAGATAAGGCTTGACAATCCGTTTGCGAGTCTTGAGGAGCTGACCGAGCTTCATACCGATAGAATTTCAAAGTCGGGAGTTAATCACAGGTTAAAAAAACTGATTGAGCTTGCGGACGAAATGTAATTTATTAACTAAAAAACTAATTGGGAGGGCGCTGTATGAGCGGATTTGTTCACTTGCATTTACATACGGAATATAGCTTGCTTGATGGCGCCTGCCGTATTTCCGACATACCGAAAATCGCAAAGGAAATGGGCCATAATGCCGTTGCTATAACGGACCATGGAGCTATGTATGGCGCGGTTGATTTTTACAAAAGCTGTAAAAAGAACGGTATAAAAGCGATTATCGGTTGCGAGGTTTACGTTGCGACCAGATCAAGATTTGATAAAGAATATTTAAAGGATAGCGAATATAACCATCTTATACTTCTTGCCAAGAATATGACAGGATATAAGAATTTGATATATATGGTTTCGATGGGCTTCCAAGAGGGCTTTTACTCTAAGCCGAGAATTGATAATGATTTGCTAGAAAAACATTCGGAGGGACTTATATGCTTGTCAGCATGTGTTGCGGGTGCTATTCCGAGAATGATTTTAAAAAATGATTATCAGGCGGCTCTTGATTATGCAAAGAAGTTAGACAAGCTTTTTGGCAGAGGTAATTTTTATCTTGAAATTCAGAATCACGGATTAGATGTTGAAGATGAGGCTTGTGTCGGCTTAAAGAAGATTCACGAAGAAACAGGTATCCCGTATGCTGCAACAAACGACGTTCATTATTTGAGAAAGAGCGATGCGCAGACTCAGGCGGTATTGATGTGTCTTCAGATGAATACTACCATAAGCGAGGGAAGACCGCTTGGGTTTGAAACCGACGAGTTTTATTATAAGAGCACAGAAGAAATGGAACAGCTTTTTTCCGAATATGAGGATGCTGTTTCCAATACGCAAAAAATTGCGGATATGTGTGATTTTGAATTTGAGTTTGATAAGACGTATTTGCCGAGATATATTCCCGCAAATAAAATGTCTGCGCAGGATTTTTTGAGAAAGCTTGCATATGACGGGCTTAAAGAAAAGATCGATAAGGGTTTAGTAATATTTACAGACGATCATACCGAAGACGAATACAGACAGCGTATGGAGTATGAATTGTCGGTAATAATCGAGATGGGGTACTCAGAATACTATTTGATAGTATGGGATTTTGTGAATTACGCTAAGAGCCACAATATTCCTACCGGCCCCGGAAGAGGGTCGGGAGCAGGAAGCTTAATTGCTTTTTTGATTGGAATTACAGAAATAGACTCGATAAAGCACGGACTTTTGTTTGAGCGTTTTTTGAATCCCGAAAGAATAAGTATGCCCGATTTTGATATAGATTTCAGTGATGAAAAGCGTGATTTGGTATATGATTACGTTTCTTCGAAATACGGTAAGGAGCACGTTTGCCATATTATAACATTTGGTACGTTAGCCGCAAGAGCGTGTGTAAGAGACGTCGGACGTGCTATGGGGATGTCTTATAACAGCGTTGCAAGGGTTGCTGAAGCTGTTCCTCAGCGTATTCAAGTGAGAAATGAAGACGGTACGCTTGAGAATATAAACAAAGTCACTCTCGAAATGGCTCTTAAGACTGAAAAGTTAAGAGAGATATACGATAACGAGCCGGAGGCTAGGAGACTGATAAATACAGCGATGGCTCTTGAGGGAATGCCGCGCCACGCATCAACTCATGCGGCAGGCGTTGTTATAACAGATAAGTCTGTATATGAATATGTTCCTATGGCTGTTACAAAGGGTTCGCTCGTAACTCAGTTTGATATGAATACGATAGCGGATTTGGGGTTGTTGAAGTTTGACTTCCTTGGACTTCGTTTTTTGACCGTTATTGAAAATACGGTAAAAAAGATAAAGGAAAGACAACCTGATTTCGATATTGAAAATATTCCTCTTAATGATAGAGCAACATTCAAGATGATTTCAGACGGAGATACTATAGGTCTATTCCAGCTTGAAAGTCAGGGAATGAGAAGTAAGCTTGTACAGCTAAAGCCTGAGTCGCTGGCTGATATAATGGCATCTATTGCATTATACCGTCCGGGCCCTATGAACTCTATAGGCAAGTATATCGAAAACAAGAGAAACAAAAATAATATAAATTATAATATTGATATTATCGAGCCGATATTAAAAGAAACCTTTGGGTGTATTGTATATCAAGAACAGGTTATGCAGATATTCAGAAGCGTTGCCGATTATTCGTTTGGACAGGCAGATATTATAAGAAAAGCTATGTCTAAGAAGCAATCCGGAAAAATTGAGCTCGAGAGAAATACGTTTCTTTCAAAGGCTGTTGAAAAGGGAATCGATTATGATTCTGCAGCAGAGCTGTTCGGTGAGCTTGTTGGGTTCTGTAAATACGCATTTAACAAGAGTCACGCAGCTTCTTATGCTGTAGTCACTTACAGAACGGCATATCTGAAGTGTCATTATCCGAAGGAATATATGGCGTCGTTGTTGACGTCGGTTATAGGTGATGAGGACAGAACTGTTTTATATGCCGAGGAATGTAAAAGACTTGGTATTCAGCTCTTGCCTCCTGATATAAACGAGAGCTATGGATATTTTAACGTTGTCGGTGATAATATAAGATACGCGCTTTTGGCTTTGAAAAATGTTGGAAAGAACTTTGTTGACAACGTTGTAGGAGAAAGAGAAAATGGCAGATTTACCTCCTTTGAAAGCTTTTTAAGCAGAATGAGGGAATCGGATCTTAATAAAAGACAGATCGAGTCTTTAATAAAGTCCGGTTGCTTTGATTATACAGGACTTTACAGATCTCAGCTGATGAGTGTTTATGAAAATATAATAGACAGCGTGATCGAAAACAACAGAAAGAACGCAACAGGACAGCTTGATTTCTTTTCTGTTGATTCGGGGGATTCTTACGAAGATAAAACTGAATATAAGTATCCCAACATTAACGAATACAACCTAAAAGAAAAACTTCTTTATGAAAGAGAATGCGCAGGATTTTATTTTTCAGGAAATCTGCTCGATGACTACTCAAAACATGAAAAATACCTGAACACCGTATCCATTAAGAGGATAGTAAACTCATTCGACTATAATGACGGCGAAGAGATCAGTGCGGGTACAAAGGAATTCCGTGATAGACAAGAGGTGCGAGTTTCGGGTATCATAACCAAAATAGTTGACAAGACGACAAAAAAAGGCGATAAAATGTGTTTTGTTACTATAGAGGACAGAAATGGTCAGGTTGAGGTAATCATATTTTCAAACCCTCTTGAAGAGTACGGATATATGCTGACTCTTGATAACATCGTCTGTATAACAGGTGATATTTCCGCGAGGGTAGAAAATGAGGTTAAAATTATTTTTAAGAAATCAGAGGTTTTAAAAACAAACGATGATTTTGAGAAATATATGAAGCAATATGCTCCGACGGTAAAGCCGACGAAAAACGAAGAACGCGTACTGTACTTAAGAGTAAAGGACACCTCGTGCATCGAATTTAAGAAGGCTATGAACTTGGTTGAGATTTTTGACGGAAAGACAAAGGTTGTATTTTACGATTCGTCAAAGAAGCAATATATTGCTTTGAACGGAAGAAGTATTGAGTTATCAGACAAGGTTTTGGGATTTTTGTCGGAATTGCTTGGAAAAGATAACGTTATTGTAAAATAAAAAATTTCACAATATGTTTATAGAAATTAACAACATATTTATAATTATATGATATAATTTATGGTAGTTGTTTGGAATATAATTCAGCCGTATACGTATACGGTATTGTCCGATTTAAACGGAGGATAGAAATGAATCAAAGAAATAATCAACCCAACAGACCGCAAAAAAGAGTGAATCCAACAGCAAAAACAACACAGAAAAAAACCCAGAAGAAAACTAATGTTTTATCTTTGTTGGCTGTTAGATTAAGTAAGAGGTCTGCTAAGCCTAAAAAGGATAAAAAAAGAGAGAAAAACGGAGAGGTAAGCACCGCAAAGAAGGTGTTTTCTACGGTTGCTATCGTTTTTCTTACAATATTGCTTATTGGATGTATTACCGGTACGATCGTTGTAGGTGCTTTTGCTATTTATATTAAGAAATATATAGATCCTGTAATCGAGGATTTTGATTTGATTTCTACCGAGCAGAAGCTTTCTTCAAAGATCTATTATATGGATTATACCGACAGAGAAAACAGAGTCGGAACTCCTGTTGAGCTTGATACAGAACGCCTTTATGGTTCAGAAAATCGCGTATGGGTAACCTTTGATGAAATGCCGACTTATCTTTACGAAGCGTTTATATCAATTGAGGATGAGCGTTTCTGGGTTCACGACGGTGTTGACTGGAAAAGAACCCTGGGAGCTACGTTCTATTTCTTTACGGGAGCAGATAACTATGGTGGCTCAACAATAACTCAGCAGCTTATAAAGAACCTTACGGGCGAAAAAGACGTTAGAATTCAGCGTAAGCTTCAGGAAATTATGAGAGCGCTTTACCTCGATAAGACGAAGGATAAGACCGAAATTCTCGAATTATATTTGAATACGATATATCTTTCTCAGGGATGCTACGGTGTTCAGGCGGCAGCAAACGTGTATTTTGGAAAGAGCGTTAGCGAGTTGACACTTGTTGAATGCGCAGCACTTGCCTCGATTACACAGGCTCCTACAAAATGGGACCCCATTCAGAACCCCGATAATAACGAATTCAGAAGAAAGACCGTTCTTGATAAGATGTACGAGCTTGGAAAGATAACGTACAGTGAATATCAGGAAGCAAGAAACCAGGAGCTTGAGCTTGTAGATTATAAGGGTGACATAGACGGAGACGTGGTTGTTGACGAAAATGAGGATTACAACTCATGGTATACTGATGCTGTAATAAAATCCGTCGTAGAGCGTCTTATGGAGGAAAAGGGATATCCTGAAAACCTCGCTTATAATATGCTTTATTCGGGCGGTCTGAAGATATATACCGTTATGGACCCTGAAATCCAGGCGGCGATCGATAAGGTGTACGTTGAAAACAGCGCTGCATTCCAGGACGATAGATTTCCGGGGATATTGAAGCCTGAGTCGTCTATGGTAATAATACATCCAACGACGGGAGACGTTCTTGGACTTGCGGGCGGCAGAGGAGAGAAAAAAGGAAACTTGCTCTTGAACTATGCTACTCAAACGACACGATCTCCGGGTTCTACAATAAAACCGTTAACTGTTTATGCTCCGGCGCTTGAAGCAGGTATAATTACGTACGGCTCGGTTTACGATGATGTTCCCGTAAACTATGATACGGGCAAGTATACCGTTGATGAAGATGGAAACGTTATTTACGTTTGTCCTGAAACGGGGATTAAGGTTATAAAGGACAGAGGATGGCCTGCTAACTTACCTGATACCTATGACGGTCTTATTGATATAAACTACGCATTGCAGGTTTCGAAGAATACTGTTTCTGTAAAAGTTCTTCAGGATCTTACTTGTGAAGCATCATTTGATTTTGCAAAGAATAAGCTTCATATGAATAATCTTATAGAAAAATTACAGCTTTCAAACGGGCAGTGGATAACAGATAAAGGCTTGTCTGCTTTGGCTCTCGGTGAAATGAACTACGGTTTAACTAACCTTGAGGTTACAGCGGCGTATAGCATTTTTACAAACAGCGGTGTATATAACGAGCCGAGACTTTATACACAGGTGCTCGATTCGGAAGATAACGTTGTTCTTGATGATGATAAAGAAAGCTCAATTGTATTGAGTGAGCAGAATTCATACATTATGACATTGATGCTCAAGAATGTAATAAACAATGGTACCGGTAGCGGCGCAACATTGAGAAAAAAGGTTGATGTAGCAGGTAAAACAGGTACGACAAACAGTGACCACGACAGATGGTTTGTTGCTTATACACCGTATCTTTTGGGTGGTGTGTGGTTTGGATATTCAGACCCCGATAGCTTGTCAAGAGCGTCAGGAAACCCTGCGGTTGGTATATGGAATGAAGTTATGACCTTAGCTCATCAGAAATATTTTGATGAAGCTGCTGCGAATGGAACTGAACTCAAGAAATTTGAGGAGCCCGGCGGCATTGTATCATATAAAGTTTGCGCTGATTCAGGAATGCTGATGACAGAAGCATGTAGATCTGACCCGAGAGGAAGCAGGGAAACGGTTGCTTATTATGCGTCAACAAACGTACCGACAAAGTTCTGTGACTGTCATGTTTTGGTTGAGTATGACAAGGTTACGTCTGCTATTGCTTGCGATGGTTGTCCTGATGAAAACATTGTAAAAATAGGACTTTTGAAGATTACAGACAGAAACTTCCCCGAGCAAGTAAAGGTAAGGGATGCTCAATATACGTACCGTTATATAAGTAGCTCTGCAAGGTTGCCTAATAATAACAACGTTCCGTTCTATGCTTATGTTTTAGGTGATAAATATTCAGGAATTACCGGAAACGGCGAGCAGTTTAACCGCGCTTGCTATAAGCATTATAAAGAACCGCCTGTTTCTGAAGAACAGGTAAATCCGGCTGTTGTTCAGGATCTACCTCCGTCTAAAAAATCAGACAAAAAAGATTGAGTAGCTCGAATCGAATATAAAATTAAATCACCTCATATAGATTATATGAGGTGATTTTGTTTTGAATAGTATAACAGAAAGAAAAAATGATTCTAACATCAGATATATTACGCTGTTTGCGTTATCATTTTTGTTGTTGGGATTTTATTCGGCAGTTTTAACAGGGGATGCAACATTGTACGGAATGCTTAACAGTCCGCCGTTGTCTCCCCCGCCTATAGTATTTGGGATAGTGTGGTCTGTTTTGTACCTAATCATAGGAGGCGTGACAGGCGCCGTGTTCACGTTTGACGGAGAGTATAACAAATCGAATCGGGAAAACGCTTTGTGGTTTATTTGTTTAGGCTTTTTATTCAATTTATTGTGGTATCCTTTGTATTTCGGAAGAGGACAGTTGTTTGCTGCTTTGGTCGATATAGTTATTATATTTATATTGACGCTTGAGGCTTATTACAATATAAAAAGAATAAAAAAGGTGTATGCTTATTTGTTAATACCGTATCTTGCTTGGCTTTTGTTTGCTTTTTATCTGAATTTAGGCACTATCGTGCTTAATTAAACGAAAAAATCAGAAATTATATTGACTTGGAAAATAATAGGTTGTATAATTATTATGCAGACAAAATCAATTGAGTAAAGCGAGGAGTAAAACTATGACAAGTGTTGAAATTAAGCTTACGTCTATTCAGGATATTAGAGCTTTTGTAGATAAGGTGGCAAAGTATGATATGGATATTGATCTTTCGTCAGGAAGATATATTGTTGATGCAAAATCAATAATGGGTATTTTCAGTCTTGATCTTATGAATCCTCTTACTCTTACAGCGCACGGCGAGGATTGCGACGATCTCTTGCTTGGACTTTCAGAGTATATCGTAAAATAATATAAAAGCTCCCCTTGATGAAAAGGGGAGCTTTTTGTGTTACTATGTTGGCTTTTAGTTGACAGTTCTTACAAAATTTGATAGAATAAAAGAACCTCAATCCAAACCGATGGATTGAGGTGGCTGCTTATTTTTTTAGCATATTTTCTACGTCGCTGATAGCGTTATCGCGAGAAGCGTCATCGAGAACTATAAACGTAACGTAGAGACCGAATTTTTTGCATACAGCGTTCTGGATCTTCGGAAGCTCTTCGGGGAGATAGTCGCTCATCCAGTTATCTTCAAGACTTTGGAGGTATTCTTGTGACTGAGTGAGAAGCTTATCTGCATTCTCTTCGGAGGTTGCTTTAAATACCCCGATAAGATTTGCATTTGAGGTTGTGCTGATGTATATTTCAAATTCTTCAGCAAGTGATATTTCTATCGGAATATTGAGCGCAACGTAACCCTCGTCTGCTTTAGTGAGCGGAATGTTTTCGGCGGTTTCGAAGATCTTTTGTGTGATTTTTTCAACAGTAATGTCGGTTTTATAATTTGTGTTTTCAGTGGACTTTCCGCATGAAACAAGAAGAATTATGCAGAGTAAAAATATCGCAAATATTCTTTTCATGATAAGCACCTTTCAAGTTTTATTATAGGTTAATTATATCATATTCATTATATTATTTCAATACCATATTTACAAACAAGGAGAAAAGTATGAATAGATCACCTAAAAAGATTAAGAATGTAAGATATTACAATATGATTTTTCCGGTATGGATTTTGATGTTATTTCCGTTGACGTGGTTGATTGTTTTACCCGGAAATTTTGCTGTTGATAGCTTGGTATTGTTACTTGGAATGTATTTGTTGAAAATAGGTGAAAAGAAAGAGTGCTATAAACAGTCAATAGTATATGTTTTTTTGTTTGGTTTGCTTTCGGATTTTGTAGGCAGCGGCTTTTTGTTCTTAACACTGCTTTTAAGTAAGGATGGAACCGCATTCTATGAATATATTACCGAACCGATTGCAAGAAATCCTTTTGATAATGTGTATGCGTTGATTTATACTTTTTTGAGTGTAATTATATCGGGTTGCTTTATTTATTTGTTCAATAGATTTATTACTTTTAAAAAGACAACGAATAAGAAGCACAAACGAATCTTATCTTTGTTGTTAGCTGTATTGACAGCTCCGTATTTCTTCTTGATTCCGACAGAGACGTTTTTTGGTGGACAGACAGAGCATTTTACAAATCATTTTGTATGGGAGAATTATATATACGCTGAGCTTTATTTAGACGAGGATGAAGCAAACGATATTTTAAAGGTGGAATCGGGAGAAAAATTTAATTATGAAGTAGTTACAATTCTCCGTGATTGCATAAATACAGCTGATAAAACCAAGAATAAGAGCTTCGATGAATGGGAATATAAGGTCGTATTTTACAGAATCGGATTAAATGAAAATAAGCTTGATGAGATTTTGATATTTGAAGAAAACGGAGAATTATATTTTAATTTTAACAGCAAGACTTATGTTATCGAAAAAGAGCATAAGGAAGGATTGATTGACGTAATTGACGAGGTATTGAATCCACCTGTAACAGACGAGGAAGAAATTTAAAAAAGAGAGGTAAAAGCCTCTCTTTTTTTATCTCGAATATATTTTGTTTATATGCTTGAATTTTTGAATATCAATGCTTTCAAGTTGTTCTTTTGTGATTCTGAAAGACCAGTTATTGTCCGCTTTTCCGGGGATGTTAAGTCTTGTGTCAGCGCCAAAACCGAGCAGATCCTGTATAGGTAGGATCACAGTGCCGGCACAGCTCATAAATAACGTTTTTATTATCGTGTCATAGCAATTATTCCATTGTTCACTACTATATCCGACATAATCCAACACGGCTTTTCGTGTATAATTATCAAGCTCCCATACAAATCCAAGCAGAGTGTTGTTATCGTGAGTTCCGGTGTACGCTACAAGATTTTCTTTGAAATTATGGGGAAGATGCGGATTTTCTGTGTTACCGTCAAATCCAAATTGGAAAACTGACATGCCGGGGAAATCGCTGTATTTCAAGAGATTGTCAACCTTTGTGTCTATATGGCCGAGATTTTCTGCGATTATCAGTCTTTCACCTGCAATTTCTTTGATTACGTCAATCATTTCTTCGGCAGGTCCGGGATACCATTTTCCGTCTTTTGCTGTTTTTGATTCGGCGGGTACAGCCCAATATTCAGAGAAAGCTCTGAAGTGGTCGATTCTGATGCCGTCAAATAATGTGAGCATATAAGATAATCTGTTTTTCCACCATGAATAGCCGTCGTTTTTCATATATTCCCAGTTGTATATAGGGTTACCCCAAAGCTGTCCGTCTTCTGAAAAATAATCGGGCGGAACGCCTGCAACACAGGTCGGCTTGTTATCTTTATCGATCATAAATTGCTTCACGTTATTTCTTACGTCACAGCTATCGTATGAAACATAAAAGGGAAGATCGCCGATGATCTTAATGCCGTTTTTGTTAGCGTATTCGTGGAGCTTGTTCCATTGCGCGTGGAATGTGTATTGAATAAATTTCCAAGCAAAAAGAATATCAGGATCAGGTGTTTTTACAGTCCAATTATTCCAACTGCTTCCGTTATTGGCTTCTTTTAGCGCCATAAATTCACAGCAATCCGATATGGACTTGTTTTTGTCGATATAATCATTGATTACAGATTTATCTGATATTCTTTTTGATGCTTTTAAAAGAAGTGCAAAGCGTTCTTTTTTCAGTCTGTTAAATTCACAAGCGTAAGGTGATTTTTGTGTACTTAAAATAAGCTCATCTTTTGTAATAAGCCCGATGTCGTATAGCTGTTCGATATCAATAAAAAACATATTTCCGCCTATAGATGAATATGACATATAGGGGGAGTTGTGTTCGTCGGTAATGCAAAAAGGAAGGACTTGCCAGTAGGTAAAACCGCACTCCTTCAAAAAATCTATAAATTCGTATGCACTTTGTCCGAAATTTCCACAAGAAAAATCGTTATAAAGTGACGATATGTGCATTAAAACGCCGCTTTTTCTATCCATAAATTTAAACACCTCAACTTTTATTTTAATACAAAAATTAAAAATAATCAATATATTTACAAATATTAGTAAAATTATTAAAAAAATTTGTACATTTTTTGAAATTTTTTCCTATTATGAGTTGAAATTTTAGTATCTATACTATATAATAATATAAGAGATATAGTTGTTTATCGGAACTTTTTAGTGAAAAGACATTATTGTTAAAATATATCTGCCTTTACAGGCGGTTTGCTAAAACATAGAAAATATTTAGTTTGGAGGAAATCACATGTTATTCCGAAAAAAAGATTGTGTTGCAATGATCCTGGCCGGAGGTCAGGGAAGTCGTCTGATGGTTTTGACTGAAAATACAGCAAAGCCTGCAGTTCCGTTCGGTGGGAAATATAGACTTATCGACTTTCCTTTGTCAAACTGTGTTCATTCGGGTATTGATACCGTTGGAATTTTGACACAGTACCAGCCGCTTCAGCTTAATGAATATATAGGCAACGGTATGCCGTGGGGACTTAATAGCGCGAATGGAGGAATTCACGTATTATCACCGTATTCAAAGAGTGAAAGCTCTGAATGGTATAAGGGTACTGCGAATGCTATTTTCCAGAACATTTCGTTTATAGACAGATATAATCCCGATAACGTTCTTATTCTTTCGGGTGACCATATCTACAAAATGGATTACGCAGAGATGCTTCGCGCTCATAACAAGAAGAAAGCAGATTGTACGATTGCTGTTTTGGATGTTTCACTCGAAGAAGCTTCAAGATTTGGTATTATGAATACCAAGGGAGACGGAAGGGTTATTGAATTTGAAGAAAAACCGAAGAACCCGAAGAGTACCAAGGCTTCTATGGGTATATACATTTTCAAATGGAGCGTTTTGAAGAAATATCTTATAGCTGATAATGAAGATCCCGAGTCAAGCAATGACTTTGGTAAAAACATTATTCCCAGACTCATCGAAGATCAGTATAAGCTTTATGCTTATTCGTTTGATGGTTATTGGAAGGACGTTGGAACGATAGACAGCTTGTGGCAGTCAAATATGGATATTTTGGGTGATGATCCCAAGTTTGACTTGTTTGATGGGGACAAGAAGATATATTCAAGAAACTATGCGCATCCGTCATCGTATATTGCCAAGGGTGCAAAAATAGTAAACTCATACATCGCTGAAGGAAGCGTAGTGTATGGAAACGTATATAATTCAATTATTTCTACAGGATGCACTGTAGGAAAGAATGCAGAAATATCAAACAGCTTTGTAATGCCCAACGCAGAAATAGGACGTAATTCAGTTATAAAGTACGCAATAATAGGTGAGGATTCGGTTGTTAACGCAAATGCGAGAATTGGAGATTTGCCCGAGTTTTACGATAAGAGTAAATGGGGAATCGCGGTTGTCGGTAAAGATAAAGTAGTTCCTCAGAATAGAATTCTTTTACCGAAAGAAATATTCTAAATATTGCATATTTAAGAAAATAATTGAACAGAGAGGTTGATAATTGCTATGAAAGCAATGGGAGTAATTTTTTCAAATATATACGATAGCACGTTAGGTGAGCTTACAAACCATAGAACAGTTGCATCATTGCCTTTTGGCGGAAGATATAGACAGATCGACTTTATATTATCAAATTTATCAAATTCGGGTATTTATAAGGTTGGTTTGGTTACAAAGTACAATTACCGTTCGCTTATGGACCATTTGGGTTCTGCTGCAGATTGGGATTTAAGAAGAAAGAACGAAGGACTTGTTATACTTCCTCCGTTTGCAAGCGGAAATACGGGAGTATATAAAGGCAAGCTTGAGGCCCTTTATTCTGCTGTATCGTTTATTGATAATCCTTATTATGATTACGTTGTCGTTTGTGATTCGACTGTGTTGTGTAACATAGACTTTAAGCCTGCTATTGAGAGCCATATCAAGAGTGGGGCTGACGTAACCGTAATTTCTAACAGAGAGTTAAATGATAATGCCAAGAAGCATCCATTGATAATATATGCTGATAAGAAGGGAAAGGCTGAATCAATATTGATCGACTCTCCTTCTGATGAGATGTCATACGTTGGAATGGGAATGTTTATTATTAAGAGACAGTTGCTTGTTGATGTAATAAACGATTCTCACTCAAAGGGGCTTGTGCACTTTGAAAAGGATTATTTGCAGAGATACTTTAACAACGGTTTGTTGAAGGTTTCGGTTTACGAATTTAAGGGTATTGTTCTCAGAAACGAAAACATTAAGAGCTACTATGCAAATAATATGGCTCTTCTTCAGGAAAAGACGAGAAACGGACTTTTTGGCAAAAACCCGATATACACAAAGGTAAGAGACGAGATGCCTACTTACTATGGTGATGATTCGGATATTGCAAACTGTATTATAGCAGACGGTTGTAAGCTTCACGGCAAAGTAAGCGACAGTATACTTTTCCGTGATATTACAGTGAACGAAGGAGCATCTATCAAGAGCAGTATTATTATGCAGGGCGCAAGAATCGGTAAGAATGCTAAGCTTGAATGCGTAATTCTTGATAAGAACGTTATTGTAACAGATAACGCAGAGTTAAAAGGCACTCCGGAGCATCCGGTTATAGTGAAAAAAGGAGCAACAGTATGAAAATAGTCTTCACAGCGAGTGAAGCTGCACCGTTTATAAAAACAGGAGGCCTCGGTGATGTAGCCGAGGCGCTTCCTAATGCTTTATCAAAAATTAAAGGTAATCAGGTTATTTTATTTTTACCTTATTACAGCAAAATAAAAAATAACCCTAATATCGAAACAGAGTTTATTACAAATTTTGAGATCGATCTGTCATGGAGAAGACAGTACGTTGGTCTTTTTAAATACAAGAGCAACAAGAGAAAGCTCAAGGTGTATTTTATAGATAACGAATACTATTTTAACAGAGATAGTGCGTATGGTCATCTTGATGACGGTGAGAGATTTGCATATTTTTCAAAGGCAATACTCGAATGTTTGATTAAACTCAAGATAAAACCGGATATAATACATTGTAACGACTGGCAGACAGCATTGGTCCCCGTGTTTTTACACGCGTTTTATAACGAAAAACTCGGAAATGCTAAAACTGTATTTACGATTCATAATATCGAGTATCAGGGATTGTGCCATCCATATTTTCTTGGCGATACACTTGGGCTTGACGGAAGTTATGAAAGTAAGTTGATGTATAAGGATAATATAAACTTTATGAAGGGCGCGATTTTGAGCGTTGATGCATTGACTACTGTTTCAAAGACTTACGCTGATGAAATAAAGTATCCTTATTATTCGCATGGACTTTCGCCTATAATAGAAGAACACTCGTTTAAGCTTGACGGTGTTGTAAACGGAATCAATCTTGATATGAACGATCCGGAAAAGGATGCGGCTCTCTTCTGTAATTACAACAAGAAGAATTATTCGGAAGGAAAAGCGAAGAATAAAGAGGAGCTGCAGAAAAAACTCGGACTTGATGTTAGAAGCGATGTTCCGCTTATCGGTATGGTTTCAAGAATCGTATCACATAAGGGCTTTGAGATTATTTGCGATATAGCGAAAGAACTTATGAAGTGGGACATTCAGCTTGTTATATTGGGAACGGGTGATCCCTCTTTTGAAAATATTTTGAAAAATATAGCAGACGACAACAGATGCAAGTTCTCTTTGAATTTATGCTTTGATTCAAAGATGGCGTCTCAGATCTATGCAGCTTCCGATATTTATTTAATGCCGTCAAAGAGTGAGCCTTGTGGTTTGTCTCAATTGATTGCGATGAGATACGGAACGATTCCTGTTGTTAATGCGACCGGAGGCTTGAAGGATACAGTTATTCCTTTTGACGGAGCAGATAGCGGAACAGGATTTAATTTCCAGACGTTTAGCAGAGAAGACCTTATTGATGCTTTGAGAAGATGTCTTGAAGTGTACGGTGGCAATAAAAACGCTTGGAATAAGATAGTTACAAATGCTATGGAATACGATTCATCTTGGGACAAGCCTGCGGGTGAATACATGGAAATTTATACAAATCTGTTGTCTTGACATATAATAGAGATTGTATTATAATTACTTAGTTTTTTATATTAGTTAGCACAACCAAAGGAGAATTTATTAAAATGTCTAATAAGAGAAATGACTTGCTTAACGTTTTGAACGATACGTCGACAAGACTTTTTAGCTGTAACATAAACGAGTCTACAGAAAAGCAGCTTTATAAGACTGTATGTACTGTATTGAGAGAGATGCTTGCAAAGAAAAGAAAGGACTTTAAAAACGATTTTTCGAGCAAGGAGAAAAAGCAGGTTTACTATATGTCGATGGAATTCCTTGTAGGAACATCCCTTCGCAACAACCTTTATAATATTGGTCTTGAAGAGGACTTCAGAGCCGTTTTGAAGGAACAGGGCTTTAACCTTGATTCATTATACGAGCTCGATCCCGATGCAGGACTTGGTAACGGCGGTCTCGGAAGACTTGCGTCATGCTATATGGACTCGGCAACAGGTCTCGATCTTCCCGTAACAGGATTTTCAATCAGATATGAGTTCGGTATTTTCAAGCAGAAGATAATCGACGGTTGGCAGATGGAGTTCCCGGATAACTGGCTTGAAAGAGGAGATGTTTGGCTCCAGGCTCGTCCCGATGAAAGCTATGAGGTTAAGTTTGGCGGAAGAGTAGATGAATGGTATGATAACGGACAGTTTAAGGCTGTACAGACGGGATACCAGAGCGTAATAGCTGTTCCTTACGATATGTATATTTCCGGATATGGTTCAGATGCAGTAAATAAGCTTACTTTGTGGAGTGCAAACGTACCCAGCTTTGATATGCACGCGTTCTCAAGAGGCGAGTATATGCGCTCTCTTGAACAGAATACAATGGCAGGTGTAATTTCGAAGGTTCTTTATCCTGCTGATAACCACATCGAAGGTAAGAGACTTCGTCTTAAACAGCAGTATTTGCTCGTTTCAGCATCGCTTCAGAGCATTATTGCAAAGCATATGAAAAAATATAAGACTCTCGATAATCTTGCTGATAAGGTTTCTATCCATATTAACGATACACATCCGGCACTCTGCGTACCCGAGCTTATGCGTCTCCTTATGGATGAACACGGTTATAGCTGGGATAATGCATGGGATATTACTTGTAAGACACTTTCTTATACAAACCATACCGTAATGAGTGAAGCTCTCGAAAAATGGGCAGAATGGTTGTTCCGTGAACAGCTTCCCAGAGTTTATGCTATTGTTGTTGAAATAAACAGAAGACTTGTTGAAGAGCTTGAAAGGGCATATCCGGGAGATTGGGCTAAGATAAACTATATGGCTCCCATCGGCGACGGAGAGGTTCGTATGGCAAATCTTTGTCTTGCTGCTTGTCATAAGGTAAACGGTGTATCAAAGCTTCATACGGAAATTTTGAAGAATAGTATTTTCAACGATTATTATAATCTTGATAATGACAGATTTATAAACGTAACTAACGGTATTGCTTACAGACGTTGGTTGTGCCAGTCTAACCCTAAGCTTACAGAATGTATCTCCGAGCTTATTGGTGACGGCTTTAAGAAGGAATGCACAGAGCTTGAGAAGCTTCTCGCATTTAAGGATAATAAGGATGTCCTTGACAGACTTGCAGATATAAAGAGAGAAAATAAGATCGTTCTTGCAAACTATATTGCTCAAAAGAATGGTGTAAACGTAGACCCTGATTCTATTTTTGACGTGCAGGTAAAGAGACTTCACGAATACAAGAGACAGCTTCTTAACGTATTGCAGATCCTTTATATGTATAATCAGATCAAGAATAACCCCAATGCTGATTTTGTGCCGAGAACGTTTGTTTTCGGTGCCAAGGCTTCTGCAGGCTATGACCTTGCAAAGCAGATCATCAGTTTGATTTCTGCTGTTTCAAATCTTGTTAATAATGACCCTGTTATCAAAAACAGACTCAAGGTTGTATTCTTGGAAGATTACAGAGTATCTTTGGCTGAAAAGATTATTCCTGCAGCTGAAATTTCCGAGCAGATTTCTATCGCGGGTAAGGAAGCTTCAGGTACCGGTAATATGAAGTTTATGATCAACGGCGCTGTTACTCTCGGTACACTCGATGGTGCTAACGTTGAAATTTTCGAACAGGTTGGAAAGGATAATATCTTCTTGTTTGGTATGAATGTTGATGAGG
>SVRB01000105.1 GCA_015065045.1 Oscillospiraceae bacterium
ATTTGATATAAGAGAAAACAGCCTTGGCTATGACGTTTTTAAGATTGGCCATAAGGGAAACGTGCTGTGTGAGGTCGAGTTGTCTGTACCCGGAGAGCATAACGTTTCTAATGCAACAGCAGCGATAGCGTGCGCCTATATTAACGGGATCGACCCTGTTTATGCGGCAAAGAGTATGAATAGCTTTAAGGGTGTAAACAGAAGAAGTGAATATAAGGGAACGGTTGACGGTGTTGTGGTTTATGATGATTATGCCCACCATCCGTCAGAGATAAAGTCATCGCTTCACGGGCTTAAGAAGCTTTGTAAGGGTAGGCTGTGGTGTGTATACCAGCCGCATACTTATTCAAGAACTGCAGGGCTTTTTGATGAGTTTTGCGAGAGCTTTGGAGAGGCTGACGAGGTTATCTTTGCTGAGATATATGCGGCAAGAGAGAAGAATACGTTTGGTATATCATCGAAGGACTTAGCTGATAAAATAGACGGAGCATTGTATATTGACAGCTTTGAGGAAATTGCGGAGTATGTCAAGAAGAATGCGAAGGAGGGCGACCTTGTCGTATCTATGGGCGCCGGAGACGTCTTTAAAGTGCATCAGCTTTTGCTGAAATAAACAAAAGTATATTATATTTATTTAAAGTTTTTGCGTTTTTCAAGAGGGGCTTTTTTCAAAAAGCCCCTTTTGTGTGGGTTCGTGTGCGTCGCTCCTGACAGTATATGCTCTTTATTTTGTAGGGGGCGACGTCCCCGACGCCCCGCTTCTTTAAGACATATTATTTATCTAAATAATATAATCTTTTCTTTTTTTATGTTACTTTCTTGCGTGCCAAGAAAGTAACCAAAGAAGGCATACGGGGGTGAGGGTTTCGATTCCCCCACCCCCATATCCCCCTACCCCTAAAACGACCGAGGGCGTTCCTCCCTCGGAACCCTCCTTGGTCTGCGGAAGATATGTTGTTTTATTGGGAAAAGAATATGTAATCTTATATAGATTACCGATACGCTCTTTGTTTTTAAAAATAAAAAACCTTTCCCTTTTATGTAGGGAAAGGTAGATGATATGTTGAAAATTTATCAAATTCTTTATCTGAGCAGACGGTTACGATATAGCCGTCTATTTTTTTGTGCGAATATACAAAGGTGTCCTCTGTTTTGTCAAAAAAACCGTTTCCGGTAAGTTTGCCTTTTGCCTCGCGTTTGGTCCATTCGGTCATATTTTCGGCAAATCTCTTTTTTACTAACGTTGAAAGTTCTTTGTCAAGCTCAATATCAATACCAACGGGGCTGTCGGATATAACGCACACGGCATAATCTCCGGAATGTGAAAGGCTGAAATAAAAGGGGTTATCTTCAATATAAGGCTTTCCGTTTTCCTGAGTTTTGAATGTAAGCTTATCGTATTTATAGCTCGTAGCGTCTTCTATAGCAAATCTTAAAAGCGCACCTGTTCCGATAGAACGCGCTTTGTCTATCGGCAGAATAAGCTTGTCGGATTTTTGCTGTCTGTAGGCGTCTGTTCGTTCGTAATAGTACTTATAAACATCGGGCTTCAACAAAGGTGTAATATTAGTTATATAAACGCAATTCATAAATTATCACCTCTCATAAGATTTTAACATTATTAAGGGCATATGTCAACTTATTCTATTGATTTTCTTGAGCATTATGGTATAATTAAAGCAATTAGGAAAAAATATCGTTATAATAGGGAAAATAAAAAAATGAAGAATACAAAAAAAATGACGAACTATATCACAAGAGCGGCTATTATCGCGGCGCTTTATGCGGCGGTAACCTTGGTTGTATATCCGTTCTCTTTTGGTAATATGCAGGTAAGAATATCCGAAGCTCTAACAATACTTCCGTTTTTTATGCCGGAAGCTATTACGGGGCTTTTTATCGGATGCATAATCTCAAATTTATTTAGCCCTAATTTTGTTATCCTTGATGTGGTTTTTGGTAGCTTAGCAACGCTTTCTGCGGCTATGTTGACCCACTTGTGTGCTAAATTAGGCAAAAAAGGTAGATGGCTTGCACCACTTCCGCCTGTTTTGGTGAATGCAGTGGTGATAGGCTTGGTTATAGCTTTATCCACTACGGGAAGCGAAGAAGGAGCTTTTTATACAGCGTTTTTATTTAACTGCTGTACGGTTGGTATAGGCCAGTTTATTTCTTGTTACGGACTTGGAATTCCGCTTTCTTACGTGTTTGAAAAAATAAAAGACAAAATTAAGGTGCATTGATGATAATATACAGAAACAACAGCGTTGATCCGTATTTCAATTTGGCATCAGAGCAATATCTGCTCGATGAAAAGAATGGCGGAATATTTATGCTGTGGAGAAACGATAATGCAGTTATTATTGGCAAAAATCAGAATGCTTATGCTGAGATAGATCTTGAATATGTTGAAAAAAACAATATAAAAGTTGTTCGCAGACTTACGGGCGGCGGCGCTGTGTTTCATGATATCGGAAACATAAACTATACTTTTATCGTTCCCGAGAGCGAAAAGGCAACGCTTGATTTTGAAAGATTTACAAGACCGGTCATAAAGGCTATTGAGGCACTCGGCGTTGAAAATGTTTGTCTGTCGGGAAGAAACGACATAATGATAGGCGAACAGAAGATTTCGGGTAATGCGCAGACTCAGTATAACGGCAAAACACTTCATCACGGAACGCTTTTGTATTCGGCCGATCTGTCGAAGTTAGCAGGTGCGCTGAGGGTTGATCCTGAGAAGATCAAATCCAAGGGCATAAAGAGCGTGCGAAACAGAGTAGGGAATATAAGCGAATATATTAGCGAAAAGCTTGATACAGAAGAGTTTATGTCTTATCTTGAGGGGTATATTTCAAAAGAAACGGACTCTGATATTATAGAGTTTTCCGATGAAGATATGCAAAAAATACAACAGCTTTCTGACAGCAAGTATTCGACTTGGGAATGGAATTTCGGCAAGTCTAAGGAGTTTTGCACAGAGAAGAAAAAACGTTATCCTTTTGGGAGCGTTGCTGTAGATCTATCTTTGGAAAACGGGATAATTAAGAGTGTAAAAATATTTGGGGACTTTTTCGGGCTAAAGGACGTATCGATATTAGAGGAACAGCTTTTGGGATTAAGATATGAAATGAATGAAGTCAGAAATAGTATAGACTCTGTAATTTTAGGTGAATGTATTTGCGGAATCGATATTGAGCAGTTTTTAGAGCTTTTGTTTTCATAGAGGTGAATTATAGATGAAATACGGTCAGTATGAGGCGTTGGCATCGTTTTATGACGAGTTAAATCCTGACGTTGACTATCAAAAATGGTGCGATTTTATAAAGGAAAATATAGAAAAACACGGCAGACAAGAGACAAAGTTAGTTCTTGATCTGGCGTGCGGAACGGGAAGTATGTCTGTAATGCTTTCGCGCGCAGGGTATGAAGTAATAGGTGTTGATTTGTCGGCAGAAATGCTGATGGAAGCGCAGCAGAAGGCGTTCGAAGAGGGCGAGAATATACTGTTTTTAAATCAGGATATGTGTAATCTCGATTTGTACGGAACGGTTGATGCTTGCGTGTGCTGTCTTGATAGTGTAAACTATCTTACAAAGGACGGACAGCTCGAAAAATGTTTTTCGCTCGTAAATAATTTTATGAACGATGGCGGGATTTTTATGTTTGACGTAAATACGCCGCATAAGTTTAAGAATACTTACGGAAATAACGCCTATATTCTGGAGAACGATGGTGTTTTGTGCGCTTGGCAGAACACATATGACGAAGAAAGCGGAATATGCGATTTTGATCTTTCGTTTTTTGTTGAGAAGAAAAACGGTATCTATGAGCGCTTTGACGAAAGCCAGAGCGAAAGAATGTATACCGATAAAGCGCTGAGAAAAGCGCTTGCCGATTGCTCGTTTGAGATAATCGGGGTATATTCGGATTATAATTTTACCGAGCAAGCAGATACCGATGAAAGATGGTATTACGTTTGCAGAGCAAACAATAAGAACAAATAAAAATGATAATAATTATAAAGTTTTTGCGGTGTCAAGAGGGGCTTTTTTCAAAAAGCCCTTTTTTGTTGCTTAAAAGTTTTGAGGGAGTCAAGAGGGCACTTTTTCAAAAGTGCTCCTCTTGTGTGGGTTCGGGAGCAAAGCTCCTGACTTTTTGTGCTCCTTTGAAAAAAGCGTGAGCTTTTTTCTTTTTTTCTAAGACGTATTATTTAGATAAACAATATTGTCTTTTCTTTTTTACGTTACTTTCTTGCGTGCCAAGAAAGTAACCAAAGAAGGCACAAGGGAGGGGAGTTCCGATCCTCCCCTCCCCCTGACCCCACCCTTTCAA
>SVRB01000008.1 GCA_015065045.1 Oscillospiraceae bacterium
CAGGATGCGAATTATATTTATCAGAACTACACTTTATCATAAAATTAGAAAAGTCGTATGCGGATAGCCTACGGCTTTTTTGTTTAAATTTTTATGTACCTATTGCTATTTTTTGCATAATATTGTATTATATAAGAGTATTATTTTTCGAAAGAGGATAAAAATGATTTACAATAATGTACTTGAGGCTATGGGGCATACTCCCATCATTCGCCTTAATAATATGGGGGACAAAGACGGGGCTGAAATCCTTGTAAAATACGAGGGGCTTAACGTTGGTGGCTCTATTAAGACAAGAACTGCTTATAATATGATTGTTGAAGCAGAAAAACAGGGAATACTGAATGAAAATTCAATAATAGTTGAACCTACAAGCGGAAACCAGGGAATCGGTCTTGCTTTGGTTGGAGCTGTAAAGAAATACCGCACTATAATCATTATGCCAGATTCTGTAAGCGAAGAAAGAAAAAAGCTTGTTGAACATTATGGCGCTGAGGTAATAACTGTTCACGATGCAGGTAATATAGGCGCTTGTATTCAGGAATGTCTTGATACAGCTCTTGAAATGGCAAAGAAGGATAAAAATGTTTTTATACCGCAGCAGTTCGAAAATCCCGCAAACCCGATGGTTCACAAACGCTTTACTGCTCTTGAAATACTCGAACAGGTTGCAGGCCCTATACACGGTTTTTGCTCAGGAATTGGCACTGGTGGTACCATTACAGGAATTGGAGAGACGCTTAAGGCTTTGAATCCCGATATTGAAATCTGGGCTGTTGAGCCTGAGAACGCGGCTATTCTTGCAGGCGGTACGATTGGCACACACTTGCAGATGGGTATCGGTGATGGTCTTATTCCTGATGTTTTAAATACTAAGATATATAACGATATATGTGTAATATCAGACGAAGAAGCGATACAGACAGCGAAGGATCTTGCTACATATGAGGGTCTTATGTGCGGAATATCGAGTGGTACTAACGTTGCTGCAGCAATTAAGCTCGCTAAAAAGCTTGGAAAGGGTAAGACTGTATTAACTGTTCTTCCCGATACAGCAGAAAGATATTTTTCAACACCACTTTTTAACTAAATTATAAAAAACAGCTATCAAATAGATAGCTGTTTTTTTACTTATTATATATCGGTGTACACAAGTGACAGTTTGCTCCGTATTCTTTTAATTCATCAAGCGCATTTTCTGCATTGATTTTTGAATCAAAGATACCGAATACAGACGGACCGCTTCCACTCATCATAGCGCATACTGCGTTATGTTTTAAAAGTATATTCTTTTGTTCCTGAACCTTAGGTCTCTCCGGACAAACAACGGATTCAAATGCATTAAAAATGTATTTTTTAATTTCACTTAAATCGCCTGAATTTAGCGCGTTTATTGTTTTGTCGCTTGAGTTTATTTTATACGAAGATTCAGATCGCTGCAAATCAATTTTGTTATAGGCGTAGGGGGTAGAGACACCTTCACCTGATTTTGATATTACTATAAAACACTCAGGAAGAGGCGCGCATGGTGTAAATATATCACCAATCCCTTTTGTTATATAGCAACCGCTTCTTATACAGAAGGGCACGTCAGCTCCTAATTTTGAACCTAATTCACAGAGGATATCTATGCTTAGGTTTGCATCGTAAATAGCGTTAAGACCCATCAGAACAGCTGCTGCATCCGTACTGCCGCCTGCAAGTCCTGCGGATATAGGTATGTTTTTGGTTATAGCAATTTTTGCACCGTTTTCTATCTCTGTATGTTCGAAAAATAGCTTTGCTGCTTTGTATGCGATATTTTTTTCGTCGTTATGCAGTCCTGCAGAATTCGACAGAATCAAACAGTCATTTTTTGATATTGTTACAACATCGCACAATGAAACAGAATGCATTATACTATCGATATCATGGTATGAATCAGGGCGTTTTTCACAAACTTCCAGGAATAGATTTATCTTCGCATAAGCGTTAATAGTAATAGAATTCATAGATTCCTCGTGTAATTATTTATTATCCTCGGAGATAATGTAGTGAGCTCCTATGCTTTCTTTTCTGCCAAGCGCGTGTGTGATTATCAACTGAGCTACTTCAACCAAGCTAAAAAGCTCGTACTGCTTGGGAGTAGAGAAGTGCTTGGTTTTGATTTCATCATAGATATCATCAATGAGCTCTTTTGCTTGTGTAAGTCCTGAGACAGTTCTTACAGCACCAACCTTTTCTGTCATTGTACGACGAATAAGAGATTCGTATTCTTCAATTTTTTCGATGCTGAGAGATTCAGTATTATTATCTGAAGTCTTGGGTAAAACATAATCACCATTGCTTCTGTTTGCCTTATTTATATCAAGAGCAGCACGTCTGCCAAAAACAAGACATTCAAGCATAGAGTTACTTGCAAGTCTGTTACCGCCATGAATACCCGTCCAAGCAACCTCGCCACACGCGTATAAGCCCTCGATATTAGTCATACCGTCAAGGTTAGTCTTAATACCACCCATAAGGTAATGTTGCGCAGGGCGGACAGGAATGCTTTCGTATGGGACGTTTACTCCTACCTCGCGGCAAACATTGAAGATAGTGGGGAATCTGTGAGAGAAAAATTCTTCAGTCATAGATGATACGTCAAGATATACGTTTGATTCTCCTGATTTTTCAAGCTCTCTGATGATTCCTCTTGTTACTATATCGCGGGGAGCAAGCTCGCCAAGCTCGTGCTGGTTAGTCATAAATCTTTCGCCCTTAGAGTTTTTAAGCTTACCGCCTTCACCTCTGACAGCCTCAGATATAAGGAATAAGTTCTCGCTTCTTTCAGTCTTACCAACAAGTGTTGTAGGGTGGAACTGAACCATTTCCATATTTACGATCGCTGCACCTGCACGTCTCGCTGCGGCAATACCTTCACCTACAGCTCCCTTGGGGTTTGTAGTAAGCTCATAAAGAGCTCCGCAACCACCGGTACAGAGTATGATGTTGGGAGCGATAACGATCTTGGGACCATCATCATATATAACGGCTCCGATCGCTTTCCCGTTATCCGTAATTATATCAACAAGATATGTGTCAAATAACACATCTATGTTCTTCTTAGTCAAAGCAATCTGCCCAAGTCTGCGAGTTGTTTTTCTACCTGTAGAGTCGCCGCCGCAATGGACGATTCTTCTATGTGTATGTCCGCCCTCGAGAGTTATAAGCAAATCACCCTCGGGGTTCACGTCGAAGGGAACATCCATTTCGACTAACTCTCTTATATTTTCAGGTCCTTCTGATACAAGAACACGAACAGCCTCTTCGTTGCAAAGTCCAGCACCTGCTCTCAATGTATCTTGTATGTGCGATTCGAATTTATCATCGGGCGCTATAACAGCCGCTATGCCACCCTGAGCAAGATATGAGTTACTGTGTTCGATGTTTGATTTTGTGATTATCAAGCATTTTTTTGATTCATCGATGTGTAATCCAGAGTAAAGTCCTGCAATACCGCTTCCGCATATGAGTACATCATAGTGTAAAACTTCAAGGTTCTCAAGCGAATCTCCAAATAAGTAGCGTCTCATTTTTTTCTCCAATCGGTTAATTATCTAAGTTAAATTTAAGGCTGATATCCATAGAGTGAACGGAGTGAGTCAAAGCGCCGATGCTAATCAAATCAACACCTGTTTTGGCTACCTTTGCCAAATCTCTCTCTCCCATGTTTCCGGATGCTTCGGATATAGCTCTGCCATTGATTATTTCAACAGCCTTAGTCATATCTTCTTCGTTCATATTATCGAGCATAATAATGTCTGCGCGAGCTTCCAATGCCTCGTAAAGCTGTTCGAATGTTTCGATCTCAACTTCGATCTTGATCATATGGTGAGCGTTCTTTCTTGCCATTTCAACAGCTTTTGTGATTGAACCTGCAGCTGCAATATGGTTGTCCTTTATCAAAATACCGTCAGCAAGATTGAATCTATGGTTGGAACCACCACCAACTCTAACAGCATACTTTTCCAGAACTCTGATACCGGGAGTTGTTTTACGAGTGTCAGTAACCTTTGCGTTTGTACCCTCAACTGCTTTTACAGCTTCAGCTGTTCTTGTTGCAATACCGGAAAGTCTCTGCATAAGGTTAAGGCCGATTCTTTCGCCTGAAAGAAGTGTAACAGCGGGACCTTCTACTTCAGCAATTACTGTTCCTTTTTCAACGAAGTCTCCATCCTTGTTGTGTGCAGTAAAGATAACAGCGTCATCAAGAAGCTCGTATACACGTTTAGCTACACCGATACCGCAGAGAATACCGCTTTCTTTAGCGATATATCTACCGTGAGCTTTTTTATCAGCAGGGATAACAGAAAGGGTTGTAATATCACCGTTTCCTAAATCTTCTTCCAGTGCGTTAAGTAATATCTTATCAAGAACATTTTTTTGAATATACATATTGTGTACCTCTTATATAAATTTATATTTTTTTATTATATATCAGCAGTTTGAGTTCTGATGATTTTATTGTGTAATGAAAGAAAAACAACAAGTTGAATCATAAACGATGTCAACCACGATACTGTATACGAGAAGAATAGGCATTCAGGTGAGTGGAGACTCGGGATTTGGAAAATTGTATATACCCATAAAAGCCTTATACCGCAAACACCTATAATCGATATAATCATTGGCGGAACGGATGAGCCGAGGCCTCGTAAAGCGCCTGTCGTAACATCCATCATACCACATAAAAAGTATGGAATACAAGTATATGTAATTCTGATAAGCCCGTAAGTGATGGCAAGGTCGGAGTCAGTTATGTATATACCGAGAAGCTGTTTACCAAAGATTCTAACAGAGCATCCAAGGATAATTCCGATAACTGCGACGCACCCAAGGCAAGTCCAATAAATCTTTCTTACTCGTTGATGTTGTTTTGCGCCTGTGTTTTGTCCGACAAAGTTTACTGCTGTTTGGTGGAATGCATTAAGACATACAAATACAAATCCTTCTAAATTAGAAGCAGCGGCACTTCCCGATACAAAGACATCTCCGAACGAGTTTATAGATGACTGAATTACAACGTTTGATATTGCAAATAAGCTACCTTGAATACCTGCAGGCAGGCCGATTCTTATAATTCTCAATAATTCGTGTTTATAAAATCTAAGGTCTTTTAAAACAAGCTTGCAGGCATCGTCACGCTTCATCAACGCACGTACAACGAGAATTGCAGATACAGCTTGAGAAATAATTGTTGCCAAAGCAACACCTGCAACGTTCATATTTAAAACTGTAACAAAAATTATGTTCAAACCAACGTTTATAAGACCGGATATAAACAAGAATATAAGCGGACTTTTTGTGTCACCTGCAGCTCTGAGAATTGATGCGCAGAAGTTATATACCATACTGAATATAGTTCCGCAGAAATAAATTCTCATATAAAGTGTAGACATATCTATTATGTTGGCAGGCGAGTCCATCATTTGAAGGAATGTTCTTGATAACAAAAGACCGAGAGTGGTCAGTATCAAGCCGCTAACCAATGCCGTAGGGAGCGCTGTGTGTACAGTTCTGTGTACAGTTTCCTTGTTGTTGCACCCAATGCCGTGGGCGACAGCAACACCTGACCCTACAGAAAAGCCAACAAATAGATTTATTATCAAGTTAGTAATTGAGCCGGTTGACCCAACTGCCGCTACAGACAAACTACCGCAAAATTGTCCTACAATAGCTAAGTCTGCGGCATTGTAAAAAACCTGAAGGAGACTTGTTAGTATAATAGGTATCGTATAACGAATAATGTTTGGTAGTATTGGTCCTTCAAGCATTGAGGTTGATTTTGGTTTCATATCATATACCTAAATATATTTTTATAAATATTTGTATTCTACAGCGTCATTGATTGAAAATAAAAATTTTGAGATATAAATATACCAGATTATATTTAAAGCATAATCGATAAACATAAATGTTGGGAAATCATAAAGCAAAACCATTCTCAATATTCCGGATACACAACATAGTATTCCGATGGCCAAACAAATTATATTTTGTTTTGAGAAAACTTTTTGTTGTTCATCGACCAACTTCGAAACAGTTTTTAACTCCTCAACAGATGCTCCTGCATAATTTGATATTATGCTTTTTATCAAACGATATATAGCAATAAACATACCTATACAGAATATATACTTTATTGCATTAGTGATATTTACAACTATGAACAATTCATATGCTTCAAAGTTATTCCATATATATACAGCGGGGAATTTCGCGGCAAAGTAAGACAATGTCCCCCAAGACACAATAGCGACTATGGTAAAAAACAATGATGTTACAAAAAGCGTCCTGGTTTTACAGTACTTTTTGAGTGTTAATGCTGCAAGTAAGATGAATAAGCCACCCAAAAAGTCGGGAAGTATGTTTACAGAGTCGACAAGGAGATCAAACATAAGAAATCCGCCAACAAGGATAAATATAAAAGCTGATTTTATATTTCTTCTGATAAACAACCCTGTGTTTGTTAGTACCTTTGTTTTGTATTCATTTTCTAAATATTCAATGAGAGCCTTGTCTTTTTTTATACTCTTAAAATAATTAACTGCATATACTAACCAAACAACACCAACGATACTTGTAACCAATATGTTTACAGATACCAGAAGAAGTCTGTAGTTTGATAAGTAAAATTCATTTCCTGATGATATATTGTTAGAATATTCTGGTTTTGATATATAAGATAAATCTGCTAATACGGGAAGGGAAGATTTAACGAATAAGAATATAGTTGTCAGTGTTGACAGTTCGCTTTGGTTTTTATATAAAACCGAAGAATTGGTTCTATTGCCTAAATACACAAATCCATCAAGAAGCTTCTTGAAAGCAGGGAATACATATATTAAATCAAGAACAAGGAACACAAAAGAGAATATCAACAAAAACATATCATTTGTATTTCCAAAGTAGGGCACACTAAACATTAAGACAAATTTAGCTATATTGACGTACATAGCTTTTATAAATGCAAGCTTGGCATTCATAAGAAGCGGCGTTAGGTCTGATAACTTTCCTAAACCCTTTATAATAAGAATACATCCAATAAAATCGGGAAGTAAATCGATAATGCTGATATTTGGCAAAAAGAAGAAAGTTAATCCTGCTATTAAATAAGAAATACCCATATTTATTCCTCCGAGCAATCTTGAATCGTTTTCTTCTTTCGTGTTTTTTCCGGCATATCCTCATCACCCTCTTTGCATATCCACATATAACAAGAAAAGAGCAAGGCTGTATTCAAAATCATCCAGATATATCCGAGGATATATGTGATCAATCCGAAAGCCATTTTTTCAATAAGGTATTTCTCAAGTGATTCAATACCCGGAAAAGGTGTTTGGAAAAACAGAATAATAAAATAATAAATTATACATAAGGCTAAGTTTCGTTGAGCCTTGCCTTGTATTGAGTTTAATTCTGTATCAACAGCAATTTTGTAGATAGCTACAAGGAGCATGATGTTATAAACAAGTAATAATGCCGTATAAACATAGTTCCATAAAGAATGAAATCCTGTAGATATACCTATAAAATCAAGCACCTGGAATGAAAGTGTAATAAGTGAAGAGGGAATAAGAAAATATAAATATCTCTTCAGGTTATCAAACCCGCACCCGTATTCAGAAAGAGTTCTGAGACCGATAAAAGTTAATATAAATCCAAGTATATCAGGAGTTATATCAATACCTTTATACGGAAAACTGAATAAAAACAGATATCCAAGAAATAAATAACCAAATCCCATTTTTTCACCTATTATCAAGAAATGTTATTCAGCCGTGTTTTCGTTAGCTCCGCAACATTTCTTATATTTTTTTCCGCTTCCGCATGGACACGGATCGTTTCTTCCTACTTTTACGTCTTTTTTTACGGGTTTCTTAACGCTTTTTTGTTCGCCGCCGACAACCCCTGCGTTTGTGATTTTCGCTACAGCTTCGCGTTTAAGCTCCTGTGGCTTGGGCGTTACAGAAAGAACAGCTCTTGCTGTATCTTCGCAAATTGCAGCTATCATTTCATCAAACATATCTCCGCCTTGAATCTGATATTCTTTCAAAGGATCACGTTGTGCGTATGCTGACAAACCAACACTACCTTTAAGATCATCCATAGCGTCAATGTGATCCATCCAGCGTCTGTCAACACTGCGCAACAACAATATACGTTCGATTTCGCGCATTTGTTCTTCGCCGAAAATTCTTTCCTTTTCTGCGTAGAGTGCATCTGCTTTTTCCTCAAGATATTCTTTGATAGATTCAGGAGTTATTTCGCTTAACTCGTTTTCTGTGTATTTAAAATCGTCAGCGGAGCACAAGCTACCAAAGAAGTAGTTTCTTAATTCATCAAAGTTCCACTCATCACGGTTTTCACCTTGTATAGACATATCAACAGCCATATTGATGATTTTTGAAATCATATTACGGATCTTTTCTTTAAGATCAAGTCCGTCGAGCACTTCGCCTCTCTGTTTGTAAATAACAGTACGCTGCTGATTCATTACGTCATCGTAAGTCAAAACGTTTTTACGGCGAGCAAAGTTCTGCGCTTCAAGTCTTTTTTGGGCAGATTCAATAGAGTTGGATATGATCTTAACATCGATAGGCTGATCTTCCTCAAGTCCAAGTCTGTCTACCATATCGATAATTCTATCACTTCCGAAGAGTCTCATAAGATCATCTTCGAACGAAATAAAGAATCTCGATTCGCCGGGGTCACCCTGTCTGCCGGAACGACCACGAAGCTGATTGTCTATTCGACGGCTTTCATGGCGTTCTGTACCGATTATAAACAATCCGCCTGCTTTGCGAACCTTTTTCGCGAGCGGAGCAATATTTTCTTTGTGTTTTTCGAATAGTTCTCTGAACACCTTTCTTGCTTCAAGGACCTCATCACTTACCGAAACAGAGGATCCGACAGCAAGACCTATGATTTCGTCAGCATAACCCATTTTTGCCATATCTTGTTTAGCCAAAAACTCAGGGTTACCACCTAACATGATATCCGTACCACGACCTGCCATATTTGTTGATATCGTTACTTTACCGGGAGTACCTGCTTCAGCAACGATCTCAGCTTCTTTTTCGTGATACTTGGCGTTAAGAACAGTATGGGGAATACCTTCGCGCTTAAGTCTCTTTGACAATTCTTCTGATTTGTCAACAGATACAGTACCAACAAGCACAGGCTGTCCTTTTTCGTGACATTCAATAATCTGTTTTACAATAGCATCATATTTGCCCTTTGTGTTTTTGTATACAACATCGTTATGATCTTCTCTGATCATAGGTTTGTTGGTGGGTATAACTACAACGTCGAGGTTATATATTTCACGGAATTCAACTTCTTCCGTCTGTGCTGTACCGGTCATACCCGAGAGCTTGTTATAAAGTCTAAAGTAGTTCTGGAACGTAATAGTCGCAAGAGTTTTGTTTTCTTTCTGGATCTGTACGTGTTCTTTTGCCTCTATAGCTTGGTGTAATCCGTCAGAGTATCTTCTTCCGAACATAAGTCTTCCGGTGAACGAGTCAACTATGATAACCTGACCGTCTTTGAGCACGTAATCAACGTCTCTCTTCATTGTTCCGTGAGCTTTAACTGCCTGGTTTACATAATGTGCAAGTTCTGAGTTTTCAGGATCTGAAAGGTTATCGATACCAAAGAACTTTTCAGCCTTTTCTACACCTGATGCTGTCAATACAGTAGATTTAGCTTTTTCATCAACAATGTAGTCAGCATCAACGTTATCTGTGCTTTCTTTTTGGTCGATTTCTTTAATTCTGAATTCGCGCATGCTTCTGACAAGCTTGTCAGCGCGGTCATACATATCAGTAGATTTTTCGCCCTCACCCGATATGATAAGGGGAGTTCTTGCTTCATCTATAAGTATAGAGTCAACCTCGTCAATTATTGCAAAAGAATGACCTCTCTGTGTCATATGGTTCTTGTAAACAACCATATTGTCTCTAAGGTAATCGAAGCCAAACTCGTTATTTGTTCCGTATGTTATGTCACAAGCATAAGCCTTTTGTTTTTCTGCCTTAGTCTGATCATGGCATACAAGACCGGTAGTTAACCCTAAGAAGCCGTAAACTCTACCCATTTCCTCGGCACCGAGACGCGCAAGGTATTCGTTGACGGTTACAACGTGTACGCCGTTCCCGGAGAGAGCGTTAAGATAAGCGGGAAGTGTAGCAACAAGTGTTTTACCTTCACCGGTTTTCATTTCAGCTATTCTGCCTTGGTGTAAGATAATACCGCCCATCAACTGTACTCTAAAGGGTCTCTTTCCTAAAACACGGTCAGCAGCCTCTCTTACCAACGCAAAAGCGTCAACAAGTATATCATCAAGTGTCTCGCCGTTTTCGAGCCTGTTTTTTAACACGTTCGTTGTTTCTCTAAGCTCCTCATCCGACATAGAGCTATATTCAGATTCCAATGCATCGATTTCATCAACCAGTGATGTGATCTGTTTTAGCTGTCTGTCGCTGTATGTCCCGAAAATCTTATCAAAAATACTCATATCATTTCCTCTTAATCAGGTTATTAACATAGTTATACTATTATACTATTATATTATACTAATATAATAAGCAAAAATCAAGTAATAATTGCCAACTAAATTAAGATTTGGCATAAAAAATACAGCATATAATTTGTAAAACAAATATATGCTGTATTTTTCAATTATTTTAATATTTTTAATGCGTCGAATATGCTTTTAACAGGTATAATATCAACCCCGTCAACCTTGATTTTTTTATTGACAGTGTTTCTGTAAGGAACCATAATTTGTGTAAAACCAATCCTTGCAGCTTCGTTTATTCTTTGCTCTATCGCCGGAACAGCTCTGCATTCACCAGAAAGACCAATTTCACCGATTGCAATAAAATCATCGGGAAGGGGAATCTCTTTTATACTTGAAATAAGAGCCAAGGCAGCGCCTAAATCGGATGCCGGTTCAACAAGTCTAATTCCTCCGACAACATTCATATAAACATCATTCATAGAATATTTTAAGCCAAGTCTTTTTTCAAGAACAGCCAACAAAAGATAGATTCTGTTATAGTCAAAACCATTTGCTGTTCTTTTTGGAGTAGCAAACGTTGTTTTTGAAACCAATGCCTGTATTTCAGCAATAAGGGGACGAGTACCTTCCATAACACAAACGGCACAATTCCCGGAGACGTTCTGAGGTCTTCCTGCAAGTAATGCTTCTGAGGGATTCTGTACCTCGTTTAACCCGGATCCTGTCATTTCAAAAACGCCGATTTCGTCCGTTGAGCCGAATCTGTTTTTTACAGCTCTTATAATTCTGTAAACCTGACGTCTTTCCCCTTCAAAATAAAGAACTGTATCAACAATATGTTCAAGAACCTTAGGTCCTGCAATTCCACCTTCTTTATTAACGTGACCCACAAGAAACACAGATATACCTTCATTTTTAGCTACGGATATAAATCTTGACGCACCCTCGCGTACTTGCGTTATGCTTCCGGGAGCGGAAGGGAATCGTCTGTCGTACATAGTCTGTATCGAGTCTATAATCATAACGTCGGGTTGTATTCTTTTTGCTTCAGATAATATTCTGTCTATATCTGTTTCTGTTAAGATATATAAATTCTCTGATTCTATATTCAGTCTCTGTGCTCTGAGTTTTAATTGTCCTCTTGATTCTTCACCTGAAACGTACAAAACTTTTTTATTTGATCCCAAGGAAGATGATATCTGCAAAAGAAGGGTAGATTTACCTATTCCGGGTTCGCCTGACAGCAAAACAACAGACCCGTGTACAAGGCCACCACCAAGAACTCTGTCAAGTTCGTTCATTCCTGTTTCGCTTCGCATGTAATTCGGAAGTTCAAGTTCTGTAACTTTTTCTGCCGTGCTGTTATAATCGTTTATAATCAACTTAGCAGACACTTTTTGGACGGGTATATAATCTTGTTCTTCCATAGTGTTCCAAGATTTACATAAAGGACATTGACCGGTCCATTTTGATGCTTTATGACCGCATTCGGAGCATACGTATAAACATTTATCAGCCATTGTTTTTATTCCTTCTGTTTTGTTTTTTATATTATATCATGAACATGACAAAAATTCAACAACCGAATAATAAATTACTGACGAAAGTTCCTTTTGGTATGTTTCGTTTTTTAATTTAAAACACTCGTCGCTATTAGATAAAAAACCGCACTCAATCAATACAGCGGGGGTATTTATGTTATCTAATAGATAAATATTACTACCTGCCATTTTTGTTTTTCTGTCATTATTGGGCTGCAACTTGTTTTTGACGTTATCTTGTATTAGACTTGCTAATTCTGAACTTGTTGAATCATTTGGAGAATAGAAAACCTGCAGTCCTGAATATTTTTCTTGCGTAAACTTATTCATATGTATGCTTATAAAAACAGTATTTTCAGCTGAGTTTGCTATATTTAATCTGTTTTTTAAATCTTGCATTTTTAATGAGCCTTTTTTGTATTCTGTGTATAATAATTTATCTTCAGTACGTGTATATACAACGTTATAACCGCTTGATTTTAACATCTCTCCTAACGTTAACGCAATTGAAAGGTTAAGGTCTTTTTCTTGAACCCCGTCGGCAGACGAAGCGCCCCCGTCTTCACCACCATGTCCTGCATCAATAACTATTATTGTATCTTTTTTGTTTATTGGTTTTGTGTTTGTCTCTTTAGTCCAATTCTGAAAAATTGCGCAAAGAACTAATGCGGTAAGTGAGAGAATTATAGAAAAAACGCATATTTTGATAATTGTTTGTCCTGCTTTGTCCATTGAATTTTTTGACATAAAAATCACCTATCTTAAACATATTTCTATAAAAACATATGCTTAAAATAGGTGATAAATTCAATTTATTTTACTTTTTTAAAAAGCTTTGAAATTTTTCTGTTTGAAAAACCAATCATATAAGCCGAACCTGCAACTACAATCGCGGGTATAGTGATCAAAAGAAAGAAAAACGGGGAAATAGTCATTCCGTTAGGATCAATATAAATAAGTAATCCGTTATACATACCCTGAATCAATCTCGCTATATCATTCGCAACACCAAACAACTGACAGGTAAGTGATCTCGAATTATTCACAAAATCACAGAAAGGACGTGAAATAACCATAATCAAACCGAGAATGATATTTATTGAGTTTGCTACAAGCGATAAATAGAAGCCTTTAAAAATTTGTTTATCCATTCTGCCTGTATCAACCTTTATTCTGTCCTTTGCGCCTTTCTCCCATAAGTGAACGTATATAAGGAACAAGTATAAAAATATGGATACTAAGCTCGTTATAAGAAGAACGGGAGAATTTTTTTTATCCGCATTAAGCATATCTTTAGAAGCCAAAGCAAGCATGGTTCCAAACATAGTCATACCTAATTGAGTTACTAAGAGTTTTAAAATTATATCAAATCCGTCGCTAAAAAACTTTTTCATTGTTGCACCTCGTTTAAATTACTTATACTATTCTATAACATTTTTATTAACTTTACAAGAATATTTAGGAAATAAATAAAAAATATAATGTTGAAACTTTTATGTATATGTGATATAATAAAAAAAATCGAAAGGGAGGTTTATTTATGAGAGAGATTCCGGAAGTTTTTAAGAATTTTAAATCGTATAAATTAACGATTCAAAATAGATCCATAAAGACAGTCGATGAATATCTTCTTGATTTAGATCTCTTTTTCAGGTATATAATTGCGTCCAGAGAAGGAATAGCGCTGGATGGAGATGTTTTTGATAATATAAACGTTGGTAACATTGATATTGAGTTTGTAAAAACCGTTACAACGGATGAAATATATGAGTTTTTCAATTACACAGTCGAATACAGAAATAACAAAGCAAAATCAAGAGCAAGAAAACTTTCAGCTATAAAATCCTTTTTTAAATATCTCACGAACAGAAAGTTGATCGACGAGAATCCTGCTATCAGTATTGAATCTCCTTCTGTGGGAAATAAATCATTGCCAAAATATTTAACCGTTGATGAATGTATTGCTCTCCTTGATGCTATAAAAACCGATCCAGAAACAAAAACAAGGGAGAGAGATTATGCGATAATCACGCTGTTTTTGAACTGTGGTATGCGTCTTTCCGAGCTTGTTGGTATATCTCTTAATGATATCGATAGAGATCTTCGCTCGCTCAGGGTCGTCGGAAAGGGAAGTAAAGAACGTGTTGTTTATCTAAACGATGCCTGCAAAGAAGCTCTGAAATCATATTTGAAAGTACGAGCTATGGATAATCAAATCGAGATCAAAGATAAAAATGCACTATTTTTGAGCTCAAGACATCAACGTATTAGCAACAAAACCGTACAACATATCGTGTACAAGTATCTTAGAATGGCAGGATTGGAGTACAAACGTTTTTCAACACACAAACTACGCCACACAGCTGCGACATTGATGTATCAAACAGGAAAGGTTGACGTAAGAGTTCTTAAGGATATCTTAGGTCATGAACAGCTTAATACAACTCAAATATACACTCACGTAAGCGATGAGAGTATGGAAAAAGCAATGAGCAATAATCCATTAAATAACATAAAAAAATAAAAGCTTTTCGTTCCTACGAAAAGCTTTTTTATATTAGTTAGTGTAGTTGTCAAAATATCCCTGAACAAGAACAACAGGAGTACCCTTATCACCGGAACCACTTGTAAGGTCGCAGAGTGAACCGATAAGGTCTGTAAGCTGACGGGGGGTTGTGCCCTGAGAAGCCATATTACCAACAAGGTTACTTTGTTTGCTCTTAATGCTGTTTGAAATAGCAGCCTTAAGTTCGTCGCCTGACAAATCCTTAAATTCGTTATCAGCAAGATATTTGAGCTTAAGCTCGTTGGGAGTACCTATAAGACCGTCTGTAAATGCAGGAGATACAACCGGGTCAGCAAGTTCCCAGATCTTACCCTGAGGATCCTTGAAAGCACCGTCGCCGTATACCATAACCTCGACGTGCTTGCCTGTTTTATCAAGTATACGTTTCTGAATATCAAGAACGAGATCCTTGCATTCGCGGGGGAAGAGCTTTATCATATCTTCAGTAGATTTGTTTGAACCGAGAAGACCATATCTTTCGTTACAACCACTTCCATTTACAGGGCTGGTTAAAATATCATCAAGACTTAATACGTTTTCTGCGCCTGCAGCCTTAAGGATCTTCTTTGTGCGTGCACGTGTGTGTATATCGCAGTTAATTACGTATTTAGTATAATCAAGAATAGCCTTTGCCTGATTTGCAAATATAATTTCAACTTCTGCGCCACATTCACGAATGAGATCACCGTAGTACTGAACATAATCCACACCCGTAAATTCGTGCTTGTTTTCACCAAATAATTCACGATATTTTTCGAGTGAGAGAACATCTGAATAGGGATTGATACCTTGTTCGTCGATTTTATCAAGGCTAACAAGCTCATTTCCTACTTCATCAGAAGGATAACTCAACATAAGGACAATTTTCTTAACGCCCATTGCAATACCGCGAAGGCATATAGCAAATCTATTTCTTGAAAGGATAGGGAATATTACACCAACAGTATCAGAACCGATTTTAGCTCTTACGTCATCTGCTATATTCTGTACTGATGCATAGTTACCTTGCGCTCTTGCTACAATTGATTCTGTCATAGATATAACATCTCTGTCGTTAAGAGAAAATCCATCTATTTCTGCAGCTTCAAGCACACTGTTTGTAACGATGGTTGCGAGATCATCTCCCTCTCTGATAATAGGGCAGCGGATACCTCTTGAAACTGTACCGATTCTGCGTTCTTTCTTTTCCATACTGATTGTCCTTTCTTGGCATGTTCTACAACAATATATTGTAAATCATCTGTTTTTGTAAGAAAAAATAATTGACTTCATAGTATATTCAATAAACCACCCATTATTATAAATCTTTTTTTATTTTTTTTCAAGTGTTTTTTTAATGTTTTTTTCATTTTTTTGCAAAAATTACAAAAAATAAGCCACCTTATATACTAAGATGGCTTATTTTTATCTTTAAAGAGCTTTCTTTATAGCTTCCAATAACTCGTCATATTCTTCGAATGCCTTGATATCAGGATTATCCTTTTTGATCTGTTCTGTGCTCTTGAACAAAAATCCTGCTTTGCTTGCCTGAATCATTCCAAGGTCATTGTGGCTATCTCCGGCAGCAATCGTTTCAAAACCTACTGACTGCAAAGCCTTAACGGTAGAGTATTTAGATTTATCAACTCTCATTTTGTAACCGGTAATTTCACCATTTTCTGCAACCTCAAGTGTATTGCAGAAAAGTGTAGGCCAACCTAACTTTTCCATCAAAGGCATACCAAACTGAGTAAAGGTATCGCTAAGTATAATAACTTGTGTTATTTTTCTGAGCTCATCAAGGAACTCTTTTGCTCCCGGCATAGGATCGATCTTTGCGATCGTTTCCTGGATTTCCTTCAAACCAAGGTTGTGCTGCTTGAGTATATCAAGTCTATACTTCATAAGCTTATCATAATCAGGCTCATCACGTGTAGTCTTTTTAAGCTCGGGTATACCGGTTGCCTCAGCAAAAGCTATCCAAATTTCAGGAACAAGAACACCTTCCATATCTAAGCATACAATATTCATATCGCTCATTATATCATCCTCCAAAATATACATCGATTTCTAACATAATAACTCATTTTGTAAAAAAAATCAATACTTATTGTCTAAATTGAAGAAATAATATAAATTACATGTATAATTTCACAGATCATCCGCGTCCTGTATAGGTTTTTCGTATTTATCCTTGGGTACCCCCGTCCAGCTCCCGTTGGGGTCGAATTTAAAACTATCCTTATCAACAAATTTATTTGTTGAACTATTTTTATCTTTTTTCATAAAAAAATCACCTCACAGTGAGTATAACCCACGAGGTGATTTTTTATGTGTTGTGTATTATTATGTGTTCTTCATTACGATCATATCAACAATGTCAGCTACATGCTCACATGCATCTGCGCATTTTTCGAGATAATCGTAGATCTTTCTCCAAGCGATAACCTCAAGAACATCTGTGCTTTCTTTTCTAACGTTTCTGTAAGCCTCGAGGTAAATCTTATCACAATCTTCTTCGAGATCATTTATTTCAACGATTGCAGCCTGTAACTTTTCGGGCTTTTTGAAATTATGTAATTCAGAGAACATTTTTTCAAGAGATTTGCAACACAAGGAAATCTTTTCTGCAAGAAGAACGCTTTCTTTTGTTATTTCTTTAGGTTCGTCCATATAGAAACGCTGCAACACTTCTTCAATATTGTCTGCAACTTCATCAAGGTTATAGCTGAGCTCTGCCAAATCTTCTCTTTCGAGGGGAGTGATAAAAGCTTTAGAAAGAGACTCGATCATTTCGTGTTTTTTAATATCAGCAGAATGTTCGTATTCGTGCATTTTTTTAAGATTTGATTCAATCGAGGAAATATCGTAATTTTTGAGGCATCCAACCAAGAAATCTGCTGCATTAACACAAATGTTAGCAACACCTTTAAGGTTTTCAAAGTAAAAAATATCTGATTTTTTAGACATAATAATTATCTCCTGACGTAAATATATTTTTAATATTTTTTAGAAAATGAACATAAACAATTTTGTCATCAAGAAACCGACAAGTCCGCATCCGGGGAATGTAAGGATCCATGTCAATGCCATTTCTTTAACAACTCCAAGATTTATTGCTGACAATCTTTTTACAGCGCCAACACCCATGATTGATGTTGTTTTAACGTGAGTGGTCGAAACAGGCAAACTAAGAACCGAGCAAAGGAAGAGTGAAAAAGCTGCAGCGATATCAGCTGAGAATCCTTGATATTTTTCCAGCTTAACCATATCCATACCGACAGATTTTATAATTTTTCTACCACCGATAGCTGTTCCGAGACCCATAACAATAGAGCAGAGAAGCATCAACCAATCAGGCGGAATGATTGCTTGGGGTGTACCCGTATTACCACTTCCAAAGAACGAACAAAGGAATATAATTCCCATGAACTTCTGACCATCCTGAGCGCCATGCATAAACGCCATCGAAGCAGCACCTGTTATCTGAGCACCCTTAAAGAAGGATTGTGCCTTTCTTCTCTCTACGTTTTTAAACAATATCGAAACACCTTTGCATATTAACCAACCAAAAGCAAAACCAAGCGATACTGAAATAGCTATGCCGTATATAACCTTGATCCATTCACTTCCATTAACACCTTCAAGATTGCCATGTAAAGCTATAGCGCTACCGGTCAAGCCTGCAATAAGTGCGTGGCTTTCACTTGTGGGTATACCAAACACCCACGCTAATGTTGCCCACAAAACTATCGCAAACATCGCCGCACTCAATGCAATTATAGCTTCGTTTGCGTTTTCGCCAAAGTCAACCATTTTGGTGATTGTTTCAGCAACCGTAGCGTTTATTTTAGTCATAACAAAAACGCCGAGGAAATTAAAAACTGCCGCCATAAGAACAGCGCTTCTTTCAGACATACAACGAGTAGAAACACACGTCGCAATAGCGTTCGGAGCATCCGTCCAACCATTAACGAGTATTACGCCAAGCGTTAAAATTACTGCTGTTGCCATCAAGGGATTAGATGATAATTGACTTATGAATGATTGTAATTCCATTATAAACCTCTTTGATGTATATAAAGTTACATTTAATTACTAAAAAAAATATATATTATTTGTATTATATCATTAAATTTGTTTTTTTTCAATAGTTTTTGGCTTAAAATATCCTATTTTATAACTTAATACAGCTTATTTATTATCGGTATTTTGAGATTTCTGCATCCGTTTCCAGTTGATGAAACTGTAGGTATCATTAAAAAGAAAAACAACAAAACAAACTATTACAGAAATGTATGAAATGTTTTGAAAAGATGCCATACTCCACAGAACAATAAGAACAATATCATTAGCAGCGTAGGCTAACGCAAAATACGGAGTACGTCTAAAAGAAAGAGCGAGAGCAAAAAAGGATGTTGTTACAGAAATTGTACTGGGAAGAATATTAGCGGTTCCAAAGAATTTCAATACATAATAAAAAATAAACGTTACAACTATCGATAATAAAAATATAATCGGTATTTCTTTTTCTTTTATTGAATGAATTTTTACTTCTGATTTTTTTGAGCCGTACGGATTTTTTATCCACGTAACCAAAGACAAAACCGACATTGGAGCTGACATTCCAAGATATGTTATCATTTCACCGTAATATCTGTTTTCAAACGATACTATTGCATATAGGATGCTAAATACAACCATAAGCAAATGACCGAAAGGATTGCCTTTTGCGATATATATAAGCGAAGTGGTGCCTATTAAAGAAGCTGATAAGGTTATATAGTTATCTATACCAAACCACATCGACGAGAATAATATTAAACAAAATGAGGATAACCATAATATTTTTTCAATTTTTGTAAAGTAATTTAATTTTTCTTTTATATTCATAAAAAACCTCTTTATTTCTAAAAAGCATCCGTATTATACATCTTCTAAGACCTAACGATGTATAAACGGATGCTTGTGCATCTTCTACCCGGTGGCAGATATATATTATGAAAATCTTTGAGCATAAGGACATCTTCGACATAAATCTTCAGTTGCAACACGTCGATCAAACCCGCTTTTTATTGCTCTCGCGCGATCCTTTTCTAATATTGAAGTAATGTCTTCCTTAAAAACGTTTCCTAGATTAATTACACCTTCACTATCAAGACAACAGGGAACAACAGTTCCATCGGAAAGTATACCAAAATGATCACGCATACCGTAGCAAAATACACTTTCTGATTGAACAGGCGTGTCTATATCAGGCCAACCAAATCTATCGCCCCACTCGATATACAATCTATCGCGTATACGAACACCCCTTGGGTTGTTCACCCATTCGCCTGATATATTAGCTTTGAGATATTCAAGAGCAAATCTATTATTTGCATCATCGCAGCCGTTGTTCCAAAATCTAAATACGGTAATTATTCCGTTTTTTGAGGATTTGTCGGCAAAATCTGCTACTTGCTTTAAGTATTCTTCGTGTTTTTTAGGATCGTTTTCTTCAAAACTATGAAGGGATATACTGATTTTATGCAATCCTGATAAAAGTAATTCATCGCATCTTTTGGACAGTAGAGTGCCGTTGGTAGTTATAATCGATTTAAAACCTCTTTTGTTTGCTTCTTGTATAAAAGAGGGAAGTTCCGGGTGAATTAAGGGCTCTCCCATTAAATGATAATAAATATATTCGGTGTGATCAGATAATTGATCTAATATACTCTTGAATTCATCCAAAGTCATCATCCGTGGCTTGCGCGCATGACCGTGACAGAACGAGCAATTCATATTGCATATATTAGTGATTTCAACATACACACGTGAATACATAAATTCTCCTAGTTAAAATATATTATCCATTATAGACAGCAACAGCATAATTATCGAAATATTTAACATTGTATCCGTTGCTTTCGAACGTATTTGCCATATCACTCCTGATGATATATGCGCCTGTTTTATCAAGAACAGAATAATTCGATGTAAATACGTAATTAGAGAACTCCTTTGCGTTCAGATAAGCAGAAGGATAATTATTGTACTTAACAGTACTTCTATAAACATCATTAGGTGTTTGATCAAAGAAAAGCACTTGTGAGTGATAAACACTTGAATCAACATAAACAAGTTCGAATTGCTGTTCTTTTGCATATTCAATGGCTTCTCCAACACCATACCTGAAATCTGATGCAATAGTGTTTTGGTAATTTCCGAAATAAAAAGAACAGAAAAACACAAACATAACGGTATAAGCACAAACAATCGCTTTTTTTACAAGGTTAGGATTACTGAACAGCTTCACAGTTTGATTTATACCAACACACAAGAAGATCAAAGTGTAAAAATGGAAAGAATTAGACTTGTTAATATTTAAATTCGAAATTGCAACACAGCCTAAAAAAGAAGAAATTGCAGCCAAAAGTACAAACATATCGTAACTAAAGCATTTATCTTTGATGCTTTTAATAGCTTTTGTTACTAAAACAGCAATACCTATAAATATAAACGGTAAACTGATTTTATAAAACATTCCGAATTGGTCTGTACTATTCCATATAAGATTATCTGTTTGGTTAATAAAAATATTAAAAAAATTATAATACGCATTGGGAGATATTAAGTTTTTTAACGAAATTTCCGCCGCTCTCATTTCGAGCATTTTTGGAACAGAAAGAAAAGGGGTTACAATCTCCGGTATTATATTCTTGTTTACTAGTAAAAAAAGTATAAGCGGAGCAGCAAACAATAATAAAACAAAACAAGCGATAAGAACATATTTAATTTGAATTTTACGATCGATTATCAAAAGATAATATCCACACAAAAATATAGTGAGAGGAACTATCACCCATGTAATAGCATACGAATAAAGAGCAATTCCATAAAACACAGCAGATAAAACGAAGAATTTACTATTATCCGTTCCAAGCAGTAAAAAATACAAACCGATAAGTAAGAGTGATGGTGCTAAATTCGACTCAAGCCCCCATCTACTAAGCATAATATGCCAAGGACAAACGGCCAGAATTGCAGTACCCCACAATGCAGTTGTGCGGCCAAATACCCTCTTAAGCAAGAGATAAAAAACCGGTATAGATATACAAGCGAGTATAAGCTGAGGCAATCTCAAGGTTATAACAGAACACCCGAACAAAGCCATAAACGGTATAGCGAGATAGCTTTCCAAAACGTTCATACCGCTACCCCAAGAAACAAAATAACATGGATTCGGATACCCGTGAGAATCAACGCCGTATTTTAACAAAGAAAATGCTTCGTATCCTGCAAATGCTTCATCTTGATTAAAACCATATGGCATATTGCCAAATTCCAAAACTCTAACCAGAATACCTACAAAAATAATGAAGACAAGTTTGTAATCTATATCATTAGACGGTATATTTAATTTTTTAGTGCAAGAATTACTTTTTTTGTTAGCAAAGGTTTTTGTATTTATACCTTTCATAGCCCCTCCTGCGATATAGTATATGGTCGTTTTTAAAAAGAGGAGGATTTTTCTCCTCCTCTTTAAAAATCATATTATTCCCACTCGATTGTGCCTGTGGGTTTAGGTGTGAGGTCGTAAAGAACACGGTTGATTCCTTCAACCTCAGAAGTAATACGAGCTGTAATTTTATGCAACAATTCGTAAGGAATTTCTTCGATAGTTGCTGTCATAGCGTCACTTGTATTTACAGCACGAATAATAGCAGGCCAACCCTCGTATCTCATATCATTTCTTACACCAACACTCTTCATATCGGGAATTGATATAAAATACTGCCATACCTTTCCTGCGAGTCCGTAATTATCAAATTCTTCGCGGAGAATAGCGTCAGCTTCTCTTAAAGCGTGGAGTCTGTCTCTTGTAATTGCTCCAAGACAACGAACGCCAAGACCGGGACCGGGGAAGGGCTGACGGTATACCATATTGTGAGGCAATCCGAGAGCATCACCTACAACACGAACTTCATCCTTATAGAGCAAACGAACGGGCTCTACAAGCTCAAACTGCATATCTTCAGGAAGTCCACCAACGTTGTGGTGTGCTTTTACACCCTTTGATTCCAAAATATCGGGGTAAATTGTACCCTGAGCAAGGAACGAAATACCTTCAAGCTTTGAAGCTTCTTCATCAAAAACCTTAATAAACTCACCGCCGATGATCTTACGCTTCTTTTCGGGATCAGCTTCACCCTTAAGAAGATCAAGGAAACGATCTGTTGCATCTATGTAAACCAAGTTTGCATCAAGCTCTTTTCCGAACACGTTTATAACCTGTTCACTTTCACCTTTACGCATCAAGCCGTGATTAACATGAACACAAACGAGCTGTTTACCGATAGCTTTTATAAGAAGAGCGGCAACGACCGAGGAGTCAACACCACCTGAAAGCGCGAGAAGAACCTTTTTATCTCCAACCTGCTTTCTAATTTCTGCAACCTGCTCATCGATAAATGCGTTAGCGAGTTCAATGTTTGTAATACGAGCCATTGTTTCGGGACGTCTAACGTTCTGCATAATATGATCCTCCATTTTTACTTTGATTTTACAAAATTTTTATAATAATAATCAGATGATTTACCCAGTTCTTCATTTAATATCTCTATTGTATACTCTTCAGCAAGAGTAGGTAGAGAAGAGAAGAGGTTAGTTCCAAGACCAAGTCTGTCACCCTCGATGGTGCATCCCATTGCAGCAAGAACAGAAGGGAACATATCCATAGGTGTAAACACTCTATCCTTGGTGTTTGTTGTTTCCACAACAGAGTTTATAAAACAGTTATATATATGTCTGTTATAATTCGAAGAAACATTTCTTTCAAAATACGCAGCATCCATACTTGCGTGGTCACCGCACACAACAATAGTTGTATTTTCGTAAAAATCTTGTTCTTCGAGCCATGAAATAAAGTTAGCCAACTGTTTGCTTGCGCAAGAGTAAACGTTTTCGTACTGTTCTCCGTAACGATCGCCGCATATGTTACATTTATAACCATTTACGTGGTGCGTATCAACAGTCAACATTGTAAATGCGAAGGGTTGATCCATTTGTGATATTTCTGTAAGCTTGGTCTTTGCGTACTTATAGAGGTTTTCGTCCTCCATACCCCACCAAACCTTATAATCCTCAGGAATTATTCCGTCTTCGCGCGCATTGAATAAGTCGTACACATTATCAACGCCGTGCTGATAATAATATTGCTCTCTTCCTGCATATGTACCATCAGAACCGAACATAACTGCCTGATAATAGCCCTCTTTTTTCAAAATATCCTGCATATTCGTTATACCGGGCAAGAATGAACCGCTTTTTCCGTACGAGTTACGCTTTACGGGAATGCTCAACGGAACACCTGATGTTTGAGAAACAAGCGACGCTACTGTCCATATTGTATTTGTAACAATAGGCCAGCCACCTACGTCTTGGTTGTGGGAGAAGTTTATATTATTTTTTGCAAGCTTATATAATTCGGGAATAACGTTATAATCTAATGCACCGCCTTGATCTGATGCAAAAAATGACGTTTCCATTGATTCGAGGTAAATACATATTACATTTCTTTTTTCCTCAGGGAAGGTAATCTGAACTGAGTTAGGGTCTATATACTCTTTTTCGTATATATTTGTTTTTTCAAACGAAGAAATCAAATACTGCGGCAGAGACACTATCAATGATGCTGTAATTATAAACGAAATAATAAGTAATATTGATATCAGCGACGCTACTTTATGAGAAAAAGGAAAAATCGTATATGCCTTGTTCTTCTTAATGCTTTTTACAAGAAGGCTTTTTTTAGGTTTCGCCCAAAGAAAGACGATCATCAATACCGTAAGTATTATTGATGGTATAAGAGCTTTAAGCGAATACGTAGTGAGAATATTCTTTTCAACCGCGCCGCCGTTTTCTGCTGTAAGAGTGAATATGATTGCAGCAAAGCCCACGTTACCATACATATTTATGTACCATAATGCAGACATAAATGCCAATATTGCGATAAATAACAATATTGAAATAATTACTACACCTGTAATCTTGCGTTTTTTCATCTTAAAATTACTCCTTGCCGGACTTTTCGTCGTCAGATGTAGTCACATTGTTTTCTTTAGGTTGATCCTTAAGACCTACTCTAAATCTATTAAAATACAACGTTTCGATAAAAACACCAACGAATGCTACAACAGTACTCATTGCCAAATAAGCAACAGTATGAGTTGTTCTGACTCCGGTATTTTGAGAAAGGCGCATAACCGTTTCGCCCGAGAAACTATAGAAGAAGAATATCGAGATTATGTTTATGGCCAACGTGTTTGTTACGAAAATAAACAAAAAGTTATGCAGGCAAAATCTTTTTGACAATAATCTTTCAAGAAGAAAGACAGAAAAAAGTGCGGGGAACAAGAGACAAATTATATTAATCATAAATCCTCCTATGTAATTTAAATCAATACATCGTATTATACAACATTTTTCGTCTAATTGCAATATTTTTTTGAAATAAAACATTATCCGGAAATATTTTTTCTAAATATATATTTTTTGTTTTTACTAATGTTGCAAAAAATGATCGGATGTAGTAAAATGAATTAAAACATTCATAAAAAACAAAAAGGTGGGTTTATATGTCGAATATTAAAAAAAGTTTTACTGAGCTTATAGGTAATACTCCAATGGTGGAATTGAGTAGGTTTAGTAACAAAAACGGGACATATACAAACATAATAGCAAAACTCGAAAGTCTTAATCCCGGAGGAAGCGCAAAGGATAGAGTTGCTTTATCCATGATTATTGACGCTGAAAACAAAGGTATTTTAACCGAAGGATCTGTTATTATCGAGCCCACAAGCGGTAATACAGGCATTGGTCTCGCGGCAGTAGCTGCTTCAAGAGGCTATAAGGTCATTCTTACGATGCCTGAGACAATGTCTGTAGAAAGACGAAAGCTTTTAAAAATGTATGGTGCGGAGATTATTTTAACGAAGGCCTCCGAAGGCATGGCAGGTGCAATACAGAAAGCTGAAGAAATTGCTAAAAACACCCCTAACAGCTTTTTCCCGGGTCAGTTTGATAATCAAGCTAACCCTGACGCCCATAGGAACACAACAGGACCTGAAATATGGAACGATACAGACGGACAAATAGATATATTTGTTGCGACCGTAGGTACAGGTGGAACACTCACAGGTATTGGAGAATACTTAAAAGAAAAAAATCCATCAATAAAGATCATTGCTGTTGAACCCAAATCTTCAAACGTGCTTTCCGGCGGAAAAGCGGGCCCTCATAAAATCCAAGGTATAGGAGCCGGTTTTATACCCAACGTTTTAAACATAGAGATATATGACGAAGTAATATCAGTTAGCGATGAAGATGCGCTTTCTATGGGCAGAATGATTGCAAGGACCGAAGGTGTTGTAGTTGGAATCTCCTCCGGAGCAGCACTATATGCAGCTACACTCCTTGCTAAGCGTAAAGAAAACAAAGACAAAAAAATTGTTACACTTTTACCTGACACAGGAGATAGATATATATCTACAGAGCTTTTTGAATAAAACATCTATGTAGTTCTCTTGTTATTGAATATTTCTTTATTAAGTTGTTTATATTTGTAAATAGCGGAAATCTTAGTTAAAAAAGGATGTGGTATTATAAAAAGAATATTTCTGATCGTTCTTGATAGCCTTGGCATCGGTGAATTACCTGATGCTGAAAAATACAGCGATGTAGGGAGTAATACCTTAAAATCGCTCTATAACTCCAATGAACTAAGCATTCCTTGTTTGCAAAAAATGGGCTTATTTAACATTGATGGTAACGGCTATGCCAAACACACAAGCAAACCTACAGCATCAT
>SVRB01000106.1 GCA_015065045.1 Oscillospiraceae bacterium
CGACGAACTTTTCAGGGAGGTATTCAGATGGTAAAGAAGCTTATTAAATACGATTTTCTTTCGTATATGAGAAAACTGCTTCCTATGGAGCTTATATTGCTTGGCGTTGCATTGCTGACACGCTTTGTGCTTGTATTCGAGGACACAAGCTCGGCTATATATAACATCGTATTCACTTCATCAATGATAGCATACGTTATAACGCTTATAGTATGCCTGATTGCAGCGTTCGCGTCTGTTATCTCAAGGTTTTACAAAAATATGTTCACAGGCGAGGGCTATCTCTCATTTACACTGCCGATAAAATCTACGCAGCATCTCGATTCGAAGCTGATATCGGGCGTATGTGTGATATTTATAACAGTTTTGAACGCTATACTATCCTTTATGATCGTAATGCTTGGCGAGCCTATCATAGAAATATTCAAGGCAATGAACTTTCTTGGTATAAAGGCAGTAGAAGCATGGGGCGCACATTTTTGGTTCTATATGCTTGAAATATTGCTCTACGTTGTACTTAGCACCACATCGACAATTCTCTTGTTCTATGCTTGTACTTGTGTAGGTCAGCTTGCGAAGAAAAACAGAGTATTGATGTCGTTTTTGACATATTTTGTAGTCTATTTCGTTACACAAATTATAGAAACGATATTCATTGCAATAGTTAGCGTAACAGGAATTTATGAGGATGTTGCAGAGTGGTTTGTTGGAAATATGCTCGTAAACTTCCACGTTGTTAGCTGGTTGGTCATTATAGGAACTCTCATCAGCGCGGCGGTATGCTACCTTGTTTGTGCTCACATTATGGATAGAAAGGTAAATCTCGAGTAAGGGAGGATTACCTGATGAAAAGAAAACTGAAGATATTAGCAATAATAAGTCTTCTGTGTATATGCGGTACGTTTCTGGCATCTTGCGAGTATATTGATGCTATGAGAAACATACATGCAGTATATATACGTGACGGGGATGAAACCAAGATCCAAAAGAACGGTAAAACATACGTTGAGCTTGAAGGCTTTAAAGACCGTTACACGCTTTATACCCCTACTTATCTGAAGGTAACAGAGAAAGACGTTCCCGTTCTTTTGATGAACGTATACGGCAAGTTTGGCGCTTATTATGCAGGCTGTGACATGATAGATATCGACGATAAAATATACTGTCCCGAAGATAAATATGAGCAATATTCGGCATATGCTGACGGCGGACCCATTGATACGGTTGTCACTTTTATTTATGATAAAGATAATTACAGAAGTGTTGCACAGAAGTTTACCGATAGTGAGGAAAAACTTATATTCAGCCTTTTGTATGAAGGAGATCCGCAAAGCGTTACTGATAGCGTTGACAATTGGATTCAGTATCAAAAGAGAATAGATATAAAAGCCTGCGATAGTGCTAAAAGTGTATATCTTAAAGGCGATATGTATATGACTTACAACCAAGAAGAAGACAAATATGGCTTGCTTCTTCGTTATGAAGAAAAGGGCAAAAACAAAACCTATGAGAAATATATTTTACACGCTGTTCCCGATGATAACAGGGAAGTTTTTGAAGGCATGATAAATAAATATTACAAAATGATGAGCCAATCATTGATCGCACCGTAATGCGATATCAGAATTGTAACTCCGTAGTAAGAAGATAGGAGGATAGTAAAATGAAAAGAAGAATAAGACTAATTTCTGTAATTGTTCTTTTGTGTATATGCGGTACGTTTTTATCCTCGTGCGAGTATATCGATGATTTGAGAAGCGAGCGCGCTGTTTATATACAAGAGGACGGCGAGACAAAAATTTTGATAGACGGCGAAAAGTATGTTGAACTTGAGGGATTTAGAGTGAAGGTGGATTATCTGGGACTTTATAATGGTGGATATGTAGCCGAAGAGGATGTACCGATTCTTTTGGTCAAATTATTTGGGGATCCTTATGATTATGTTTACAATGGAAGTGGACTAATAATGGTCAAAGGAAAATTTTATTGCAATGAAGATAATTATGATTATTATATTGGGATTATTAATAAAACTTCTTAATTCCGTTTGTATAGAGGTGTGTAAGCTCGAACAAGCGGTGGATATCCTCAATCTATGACGAATACTATAAGTTGGTTCAAGAAAGCGTAGTACCGCAGTAAAAAACGGAACAATGAATATAAGTTTATAAGGAGGTTCTCTGTATGAACAAAAAGAAAAAAGACATAAAATTATACAACGCATTATTTCCTTTTTGGATGATCCTGCTATTTCCGCAACTATGGGCGATTGTTATACCGGGAAACTTTATTATCGACAGCATTGTATTGATAATCAGTATGTTGGTCTTAAAGATGTCCGATAAAAAACAGTTCTATAAGCGACATATATTCAAAATATACGGATTCGGTATGTTGTCAGATATTATCGGTTCAGCATATATGTATTTACTTATGTGGAAATTTAATGTCGGCAGCATGGGCGACGAACTCTACCTAACACTTCCCGCACTACTTATATCCGCTGTATTGATATTTGTTTTTAATTACTTTATAACATTTAAGAAAATAGAAAAAGCATTACGATGGAAGTTATCACTTATATTTGCTATAGTTACAGCACCATATACTTTTTTAGTTCCATCAAGTTGGTTATACTACTAACAATAATAAAATAATGGGATAGCGGCATCGCCGCTATCCCATAAAATTATTTCTTAAAATAATACTTTTTGAAGTTCATATACTGCCCATAGTAATATTTTTTGATCTTCAAGAATCGCATAATATTGAAATCTTGCTTGCAGTCAAGAGTACGCACATATTTTTTAGCTTTGACAAGTGCACGTATCTCTTTTTTCAGCTCGTCCGATTCAACGTATTTGAAGAACACACACTTCGGGACGTTTGCCCAGAATGCCGTTTTGTCTGAAAAAACGCACTCGTTCTGCTTGCCGTATATCGCGTCGTCGACCAAGAATTTCATCATATTGAGTCCCGCCGCCCTGACGAAGAAGCTGCTTCGTCCAAGCCTTGGATTGATCTCCATAAGATAATATTTGCCACGCTTTTCGTCGTATTTCATATCAATATTGGAAAAGCCGACGTAGCCGATATCTTCAAGGAACTTTTTAATCTTTTTGTAAAGCTCTTCGTCGTGACGCGAGATTATACCCGCGTAGTTGCCGAGCGTTTTCGGGTGATATTCTTCAAGTACAGGCTGACCAAGGCACATAGCACGAACTTTAGCGTTAATGTCCGAATACGAGTTCATGACACGCATAGCGGAGTCACTACCCTCGATAAATTCCTGAATGATAAGCTTACCCTTGTAATCGGAAAGATTCATACTGTTTATAACAGTCAGATAGTCTTCTTTGTTATCAAAAAAGAAGACTTTTTTCTTGCCCTCAAAGTGACAGTGCAGATAGTCTGTCGCATTGCTGTTTTCAGGTTTAACAACGATCGGAAAATCAAAGGGGAGCTTGTCTATTGCATCTACTCTGTCAATAGGTTCTGCAACGTAGGTCTTAGGGTAATCCATGCCGTGCTTCTCGCAGAGTGCATAGAATTTATCTTTTGTGTCAAGTGTGTCAAGCAGCTCCGGGCTGATAAATTTGTTTGCAATAAGTCCGTCGAATTTATCGTAATGACGGGAGCAGAGTGCACTGTAATAGTCGGAGCAGGGAACGACAACGATCTTCTCATACTGATGCGATTTTTCTTTCAGCACCTCAAGAAGCTTTGCAGTGAAAACCTCATCTTTGTCGAAATCTGTAACCTGTATCATATCAAAAAGATGGCTGTTTGTTGTTGGTGTCAGACATCTTGTGCAAAGGAGCAGAGGCTTAATGCCGAATGCTTCAACAAAGAGCCTTGATGTGCCGTATGCGTTCTCGTCACTGCCGAGTACAATGGGTAAAAATTTTGTATCGCTCATGATAATGACCTTTCGTGAGACTTATCTCAAAATAAAGTACTGTTCATACCAAAGCAGGAACGAATATACCGTGTAAATAACTCTTGCGTTATTTTCTTTGCCGCTGATATGATCGTCGAGCATAGTTTTAAGAAGCTCGGTGTTGAAAAATTCCTTTGCGTAGTCGGACTCAAATGCCTTACGCACCATAGCACCGAATTTTTCATTTCTGATCCAAACTCGGAAAGGTACCATAAAGCCCGCCTTTTTTCTGTTTGCCCATTCTTGTGGAATGTGTCTGTGTGCGGCTTCTCTGAAAGCTCTCTTTGTATGTCTGCCTTTTGCTTTTTGTGTGGAGGTCAATGCTTTTGCAACGTTCCAAACCTCTCTG
>SVRB01000107.1 GCA_015065045.1 Oscillospiraceae bacterium
ACACCTCCGCTTTTATCTTAATTAAATATATGCGGACGCTTACAAATATATACTCCTATTCGATTACCTCATATAAAGAGGCAGCCTCATTCTTTCGTGTAGTCTCTCTTACGTCAAGCACACGAACCTTTAATTTTCTTTCTCCGAAAGTAACTTCGATAACGTCGTTTTCCTTTACGTTATAAGAAGCCTTCGCAGAAACACCATTAACCATGACATGAGACGCATCACACGCTTCGTTTGCCACGGTTCTTCTCTTTATTATTCTTGATACTTTTAAAAATTTATCTAATCGCATTTTTTATCTCTAAAATTTCATAATCCCCCGAGAAAACTTTCCTCGGGGGACCCAAAAACCAAAGTCTTAATTACTTGTTGAGGAGAGCTTTCATAGCCTTGCCTGCTTTGAAGGAAAGACTCTTAGATGCGGGAATCTCCATTGACTTCTTTGTGTAGGGGTTGATACCTGTTCTTGCTGCGCGTTCCTTAACTTCGAAAGAACCGAATCCAACTACCTGAACTTTTTCTCCTTCTGCGAGAGCCTCTGTGATAGCATCAACTGTTGCACTAACTGCTGCTTCAGCATCCTTCTTCTTGAGTCCTGTCTTCTTTGCAACTACGTCGATAAGCTGTGACTTTGTCATAATTGTTTACCTACCTTCCATAATTTATACTAAAAAAATAATAATATGTACTTAACCTTGTGTATTATACCAAAGTTTTAACAAATAATCAATAGGTTTTTCAAAAAAAGTTATCAAAAATATCAATTTTGTTATAAAAAACACATATTTTTTTGTTTAACTTTGTTGTTTTTGTAAAAAAATCCACACTATTTAGTAATTTCGTTCAAAAACCTTTCACACTTTCTCTGTAAAGCCAACTCTGCATCGATGCCATTTTTCTTGCATATTGCTACCAACTCAAACAGCATATCGCCCATATTTTCCTCTGTTATCTCAGGTATAGACATATCGCATTTAACATCAACGCCGCTCTTTAGTGACTTGCTGATATATTTAGATGCAAGCATCAAGCTCGGCAAAGCCTTACATACCCCATCAAGCTGTTCTTTCAACGTTTCTCTCTTTTTAGAATTTTGCTTTATAGCATCCCAATTAGTCAACACATCATCAACAGACTCAACCTGAACATCGGCAAATATATGAGGATGTCTCTCGATCATTTTTTTGCAAACACCGGTATAAACATCATCAACGGTAAATCTGCCCTCTTCTTCAGCTATTCTCGAATGAAACATAACTTGAAGCATCACATCCCCAAGCTCTTCGCAAAGCATCTCGTCACTTTCAAGGTCAATAGCCTCTACAGTCTCATAAGCCTCCTCAAGAAGATCCTGTCTTATAGATTTGTGTGTCTGTTCTCTATCCCACGGACAGCCATTTTCCGAACGCAATATCTCCATTATCTTACGAAGATCATCAGAAGTAAAGCGTTCTTTATTCTTCATTTCCTTTATTATATCCATTTTTTCCTCACATAAGCTTCAATTTATGAAGTAAGCCATAAATTTTCTTTCCCTTTGGAATCATAAGCACTTCTTCCTTTGTTATCGCCTTCAAAAGAAGTACTGCAACTCCATAAACCAATACTGCAACCATAATAGCCGCCAACGTAGCTATTTTTTCGTGTACACCCTGAAGCAACACATAAGTCAGCATAGCCATTAAAGAGCACGGAACCGCTGCAAAAAACGGCTTTATAAACACTTCTGTAAAATTAGGTACAAGTCCTATCTTCTTTGCTATAAATATAAAATTAAGCATTGCGATCGTCATATAACAAAGCACAGTACCGATGGGAGCACCAAACATTTCATAACCATCGGGAAGTATAAATCTCATAAAAATATAAGATGCTGATACCTTTACAACAGCTCCCGATACCATTGATATAATAGGCATTCTTTCATATCTGTTTGCCTGTAATATCGCGTTAGTAACAGAAAGCATACCTACAAAAAATACGGCAATAGCAAGAACGGACAACAACGGCGCTGCCTTTGCAACAGATTTAGCATCACTAAACAAAAGTCCCAATATAGGCTTTGATAAAACTGACAAACCAAGCGCTGCGGGAATAGCAATAAGCGATGCAATTTTTAAAGAACTTGTCATTACTCCCCTTGCCTTTTCCTTATCATTTTCAGCCAAAGCTGATGATATATAAGGAACGATTGCGCAAGAAATAGGATAAATAAGTACGGGCGGAAGGTTATAAAGCGATACTGCAAGAGTCGAATAGTTTCCAAACATAGCAGTCGCCTCTTTTGCTGTATAACTAACCTCCTGCAAAGTTCTCTGTATAACGATCGAGTCAACAGCATCGGCTACACTCATAACGGACGAGCTTATTGAAATCGGAATCGCTATTGCAAAAAGAGCACCTATTATCTGTATCATTTTTCTTACAGGAGCATTGTCGTCGGCAACGAACTCTGCATCGTATTCCTCAGACTTAAATAACAGTCTGTGTATTACAATATACAAAGTACCGACTACAACACCTATCGTAAGTCCTAACAATGCAAATGCGGCAACTACGGGCAAAGAATATCCTTTATTCATAGCATAAGTAGCAAAAAGAATACCAAGCAAGAATTTACCAAGTGATTCAAGAACCTCGGATACTGCTGTCGGGATCATATTCTGATAACCCTGGAAATACCCTCTGATCGCACTGCATATACAAATAAAGAACAAAGTAGGCGCAATCGCTAAAATACATATATAAGCGGGATCATTTTTCATAAGCCCTGCAAAGCCGTGCGAGCCTATCATCATTATAGCCGTTCCAAGCGCGCCTATTACAAGAAATAACGTCAATGCTGATCTAAAGATAACCTTTACTTCTTTCCTGTTACCCTTGGTACGTGCTGAAGATATCATTATCGATACAGCAACCGGAAGTCCTGCTGTAGATACCATATAAAACATTGTGTATATCTTATATGCCGCGTTAAAATATCCCATTCCTTCATCGCCTAAAAGGTTATGAAGCGGAATCTTATATAAAAGTCCTATAACCTTAACAAGCAAATTAGCCAAGGTCAGAATAACAACTCCGGAAAAAAACAAATCGTTTCTTTTCTTTGATGCCAAAACCATCACTCTCTTTTCATCTTATGTCAAATATACCAGTCTTATATAAACTGTTTCTGAATCTCTCTCATATCATACTTGAGCTTATCTATATCAAGTGTTGTGAATTCCTTATCCTCATACAATATCTTACCGTCAACCATTGTAAAGCAAACGTCTGAAGAATTTGCACTGTATACAAGTGTATATACGGGAGAATAACTCGGAATATTGTTTATATTATCAACATCAAGCATAATAATATCAGCCTTCTTGCCAACTTCTAATTTACCACCGTCGGCTCTGTTCTGACATATTGCGCCATTTTCTGTAGCGAGCTTAATTATCTCCTCCGCCTTTACAGAAGAAGGATCTCTGTCAGTTCCCTTTTGCAAGAGAGCTGCAAAATTTATTTCCTTTAATATATCAAGCGTATTATTTGATGCCGAGCTGTCCGTACCGAGAGAAACGTTTATACCTTTTTTCAACATTTTTGATAAGGGCATAACACCGCTTCCGAGTTTAAGATTGCTTACCGGATTATGAACGACGTTGGAATTATGTTTTTTTAATATATCCATATCATTATCGTTCACCCAAACACAATGGGCAAAAACTGTCGGACAATCGAGAATCCCATGCTTCATAAAAAACTCAGTAGGTGTAACGCCGTGTCTGCCAATACATTCATTATGCTCCTTTTCGGTTTCGGAAAGATGGATCTGAAAAGCAATATCCTTACCCTTTGCATAATCTGCAGCATACTTCACCATGCCGGGAACATTCGTATACTCAGCGTGGAGAGAAAAATCAACCTTAAGTCTGCCATTAAATGAATTATGGTATTTTTCATAAAGATCAACAGACTCTATAAATCTGCTGTCCTTTGAAAAATCAGCGTTGTTGTCAAATGAAACAACCGAACGGCTTATATTTGCCTTAATTCCCGTTTCGCCGACAGCCTCAGCTGTCATATCACAAAAATAATACATATCAGAAAAAGAACATATTCCGTTCTTTATCATTTCCGCAATCGCATACTTCGAGCAAGAATATACAATCTCAGGCGTCAATCTGTCTTCTGCGGGAAATATTCTCTCATTCAACCATCTGTCAAGAGGAAGGTCCTCGCCATATCCACGCAAAAATTGCATAGCAGAATGTGTATGGCAGTTATACAAAGCCGG
>SVRB01000108.1 GCA_015065045.1 Oscillospiraceae bacterium
CCTGTTCTGAAGGTCGGGCGTAAAACCATTATCCGCAGGGATACCTTAGAGCGTTTTATGACCGTCAATCAGGGCAGAAACCTACTGTGTCAGGATGATGTCCGCAAAGTAGAGTAAACCGTTCTCTCAAGCCCTCGGCGTTTGAGAGCGAAATACACCCCTCGCACAAATCTACGATTTGTTCAAGTGGTATTTCGCCCTTGCAGGGAGCCTGTATCACAGCTTGTCGGCAGATACCGCCGCTATGATACAGAGAAAATTGCACTGCAATTTTCTATCGCCGTACCGCTGACAAATGCCATCGGCACAGCCGCAACCGTTAAGTCGGTTGCAAAATGAGAACGCCCTATTTCAAGGGAGAAAGGACAATATGGCACGACACAGTTTTATTCAGATGTCGAAGCTCCATAATGTCAAAGGTCGCATCTCATATATCACAAGCCACGCAAGACAGGAAAACCTATACGCCACCTACCACACCGCAGACAGTACCTTTTGGAGCAATCTCGCAAGGGAAAGTCAGCAGGAATTTAAGCGAAGCGGAGCAGACGGAAAGTGTATCGAAGCAAGGGAATTGATTATCGCCCTGCCCGAAGTTTACACTACCTTCCAACCGCAGAAAGTTCTTGAAGATTTTACAAGGCAGTTTCGCAAACGCTATGGTGTGGAATGTGTTTCCGCCCTGCACCACAACAAGAAAAAGACCAATTATCATATCCACTTAATTTTCAGCGAGAGAAAATTACTTGCCGAGCCGGATATTAAAATCGCCGCAAGAAGCGTTTTCTTTGATGAAAAAGGAAAGAGGGTACGCACCAAGAAAGAGATAACCGATGAAAACGGGAAAGTCCGCAAAGGCTGTACCGTTATCAAAAAGGGCGAGGTTTACGAACAGCACTTGTTTACTGTGAAAGATGACCGCTACAAAACCGAAGTATTTTTACAGGAAATAAAAGGCGTTTATACCGAGCTTATCAACAGCCACATTCACGATCCTGATAAAAAACTTCAAGTATTCAATCCTGCAAGTATTTATCTGCCGACAAAGAAAATCGGGAAGAACAATCCGAAGGAAGCAGAGATACGGGCAGACAATGAAGCAAGGCAGGAATGGAACAGAACGGCGGATATGGCACTGATTACCGGTATCTCCGAAGCAAAAATATTGGAGGTGAAGCAGGAGCAGATACACACCGAAGTAAAAAAATCCATCAAGAAAAACGGGTTTATGCCAAATCTTTTCCGCACTATCGTGAGCAAGGCGAAGGAATTATTGCAGTCCCTTATTCGTCAGCAGGATATGCCGCAAAGACCGACACTCAGCATTGATATGGCAGAGTTCAGGGCAATGCAGAAGCTGATGATAAAGGTACAGGACAGGGCAAAAGCAATCAAGCACTTGCAGGAAGCAGTACTGCCGAAATTGGAAAAGGAGCTTTCCGAAACCACAGGGTTATTCAAGGGGAAAGAGCGAAAGGCACTTACCGAGCAGATACAACAGACAAAAGCCGAAATATCCAAAGGGCTAGACGAAATGCCCGAAGTCTTAAAAGACGAGGGGTATCCCGACGTTATGGCGTTTATGCAGACCTATCGGGAGATGGAAAATGTAGTGGCACGTTACGAGCGTGAGGTTTGGGAATATGAGAAGAAGCTGAAGCAAAAACAAAAGCCTGCCGCAAGACCACCCGAAAGAAAAAGTGTCCGAGAACAACTCAGACAAATTCAATCGAAGGGCAAACAGCAGACACGAAGCAGAAAGACCTTTGACAGAGAAAGGTAACTTTGACTACGAAAACTACACCGCAGGGCAGTACCCCTGCCTTGCGGGATTACATACATTTTGACAGAACAAATACATTTAAAAAAATAAAGCAACGAAAAGTAAGATAAATTTTTCATATACCATTGACAAATCATATCTTTTGTAATATAATAAAGATGCTAGGGGAACCTTTTTGGTTGAGAAGATAAAATCTGACCCTTTGAACCTGTTGGTTAATACCATCGTAGGGAAGCCATAAAACAGCAAACTATTTGATGATTAATAATGTATTAATCCATTTGTTCATTGTTATCGAGTTCCTTTAGTTGTCAAACTAAGGGAACTTTTTGTTATGTCATCGAATTAATTATTTCAGTATAACAAGAATGGGTATACAACTAAATGTCGAAAGGAGGATTGTCATATATTCGTGATATTCAAAAGTCCCAAAAGAAAGGATTGAAATTTATGAAAAAAACGCGAATTTTATCATTATTGTTGGTTTTTTGTTTAATGTTGGTATCAAGTACTACAGCGATGGCTGCAAATACTCAAGATGTTCAGGTTTCAATGAAAAAGATTGATGTATTGAAAAATAGCACTCTTGAAATTAGTCATTCCGTTGATGGCTTCGAGTACAAGGAAACAATCACAAACATTAATCTTTTCAAGGACAGCATAAAAAGAGCTTATCCTCAAATTGACAACTACGAATTAGGTAAAACAATACTTTTGTCTCTAGGTGATACAGAGGAATTTATTGCCACATTGCCAAGGGAAAAAGTCATTGAAGCGGTTGATTATACATCCGCAATTCGTACAGAGGTTTATTTGGATGAGTCTGAGAATGGCGAATTGACAGAAGTTACACGAGAACAATATCTACAATCTAAAGAACTTGTAACTTTATCTGATTACGACAGAGATGAAACATTCGGTGATTTAGTATTAAAAAGCACAGCGTATGAAAGAAGTCCAAGTTACGCATTGTCAGGTAGAAGCTATTTTACTATAAGAGGAGAAGTAGAATGGGTTGGATTCCCTAATTTTCAGATGAACGATCTCCTTGTTATAAGTAGTTCTGGTAACATTGACAATAATTATTCGCATTATGCTAGCGGAAGATGGACACATAGTTTAGGTACAACTATAAATGACACAGCATATCTTTATGATGAAGATGGAGGAGATGGAAAGCTAATTTCTTTATCAAACCCTAACATCTATGGTATTGGTGCAGAATTCCCTCTTGGAACGGGACAGCAGTCACAAGTTCTTGTAGATAAAGTATATTGTTACTACGGGGTATCTTGTCAAAAAGATATTAGTTGTCAAGTGTCTTATGCACACGCTATCCTTGCTTGGAACCCAAGTTTTTCCATTAGTTCAGGCGGTTCTGTATCGTTTGGAGGACTTGGCATTCAAAGACAAACATTCCACGCCAACGCATTCACATTATATCACTAAATTTTATGAGGTGCGAAATGAAAATAAGTGTTATTGCATTTGTATCTACAATAATTTTGGGGATTGTTGGAATGTTAGTTGATCAATCAATAGGATTAGATGGAAATTTTAGCTTAATAGTTTCTATAGCGGCTATTGGTAGTTTTATTGTATATGGCTTAAATTCTTCAAATAAATAAAAACAGTGTTTTTTAACTAATATTTAATTTTCATCTATTATAGCGATATTTTTATATGTCACATATAAAGTATTCAGTTATTTTCGTTCCTGCAAAGTAGAATTTTCTGGCTTCAAGGAGCACTATTTTAAGCCATTTTTTGAGCATATACTTTGAGGGGTAAGGTGTTTGTACCTTACCCCTCAGTTTTGCGTATTATAGCGTTACGGTGTCATTTTCGCACCTTTATCATAACCTCGTCAACAGCATCGGTGTATCTGCCTTGTGCTATCAGCTTGTTACGGAAAGAGAGCAGGGCGTTAAATATTAGCTGCCTTTCCTCAGCCGTCAGGTATAGGTAATATTTTCGTTTCCTCATACGAAAATCACCTCACGGTTGACAATCTCTCTTGCACAGGCTTGAATGTTATTCATTAAGCCTACCCATTCCATCGGCTTTTCTGCCTTTAACTGTTCTGTTACGCCTTGCTTCTCTGCCATTTCCTTAATCAAGCGGTGATACATTTCCTCAGCCTGTTTGTCAATGTCGGCAAGGTAGCGGTTAAGCTTACCTTCGACCTTTAATGTGGTGTAGGTTACTTTCCTATGCTCTTTAAGATACTGTCCGTGTCGCTGTCCCCATAAGCCGATAGGCTGTGCTTCTTCTTCGGAAAGTGTCAGACAAGGGAGATAATAATCGCCCTGCAATTCGTACCATAAACCGTTGTTCACGTTATAAATGTACTTTTCCATTATGTAATCCTCCAAAATAATATATTCGCACATACATCACAGTTTCCCGATTACCACACTTTGTTATATCGTGTTATCAGTTTTTCTTGCCCTTGCTTTTGCCCTTATAATCTGTCAGAGCAAAGGTGAAACGGTGTG
>SVRB01000109.1 GCA_015065045.1 Oscillospiraceae bacterium
CTTTTTGCAGGGAATGTAATTCTTATTGGAACGAATCTTTGAAAAAAGCCGTCTGTCGATATGTGCCTTTTTATATACATCACTGTCCTTCTGACCTGTTCGGTCGATCAGGAGAAACAGACGCTCGTTAAAGGAAAGATCCCTGTTATACCGCAGATAAGCATCCGCTTCGCTTACGCTGATATCCATCATTTTGAAATGCGGTATCACATTGTCTTCACTCAACGCACCGCCGTTTTCTATGTACGACTTACATGCCTGCAACAATTCTTCCGTCACGTTTTCCCACCATCCGTTCCATATTTATCTGTGTTCAAATTATATCCCTTAACAACAGATCAATCGAAATGCCAACCGGGATTAAGTGAAGTCATCGGTTCCCATTCTATGCCATACTGCAGAAGTAGTGCCTGAAAACGTTCATTCCGCACAAAGGAATGAACGTTTTTGTTTTCCGGAACATCCATCAGGCGATCCACTTCGTCGATGACCTCCAGATACTTGTCACTCAGCTCAACGGGATCATGCTTCAACGGACAGAAGTCCTCAAGTATCTCTTTTTCGATTTTCAGGCGTTTACTGTCGGAAATAAGCCCTTTCGCTAACTCTATTAAGTCAGAACACTCGTCTTTACCGTAATAATTCCTTGCTCTCAGAGCAGTATAATAGTCATCAGCAAGTTCCTTGTCTTTTTCGCCGAAACGGCGGTAAAGCTCAGAATGAATGTCAAACAGCCATTTATAATATTTATTGGCGTAAGCAATTCTCCACATAGTTTCATAGGAAGTTCCGAGATATCTGACAGCAAATATGCTGTCGATAAGCGTATCACGGTCACACGGTTCTTCCAAAACCAGCTGTTCTTTTACGATTCTGTCTATCTCACATAGAGCTGGAACATCCTTATAGGTGGCCGCAGCATTCGGATGCTCTTTACGTTCCTCTATTTCTTTTATCAGTTCAAGGATGCGCTTTACACTTATTTCTGTATAACCCATAGTTTACCTCCTTACGGTACTTACGGCTTTGTTAATCTTCACAGTAAAGCGTGTATTTGTATCCTCCGTCTCTCGACATTGGCTTATATAGCACGCTATCGCCCCTGACAATTTCATAGGTTTTATTCGCCGCAGGATTGTTGTCATAAACAACGGTTACAGTAATTCTGTTTTCACTCACAGCTTCTATATGGAACTTTCGTCTGCCGGCAGACATTTCGATAACAGTTTCCACAATAGCATCTACTGACTTTTCGTCCGTCTTCCCGGTGCTTCGTTCTCCTGTTCTTCTATTGATACCAAAACATTCTTCTATAATTCTTAGTTTCATAATTATAACCATGCCTTTCTTCGAAATTCTGTATTTATCATAGCACAAAGACAACCGACTATGGTCGCTTCTGCAGAGACATTTTGTGTTTCACAGGCAGTAATGTACGCAAGATTATTATCTTGCAAATACATTATAGCACAGTATCACAGTAATTACAACATTAAACAGTATCTTTTGGTAAACTTTCGCAAAAAGTTGATGTTGTTTCGATACAAATACCTTATATTCGAACACAATTCATCAAAGATCCAAATTTATCTCAGATCAATTATTCGATAATATCTGTCACTTTCCGCAATATGTATACATCTAACCAAAATCCTCCTACCCCATCTCGTCGGCTCTTTCGTCGATCCGTCGGTTTGGCTTTTTCGAATTTCACATAACCGCTGGAAAGCCAACTCTAAAACTAAAATTACACTGCCCAAAACCAAATCAAAATCCACTCTCGTGACAAGTTTCAAGGAAGCCGACAACATCTCCACAGGATCATCGGAACCGGTAAAATTAGTCTTGGTATACCCGGATTCCTTGGTCGGTTTTTTGGTCGGTTTTTGCATACCCGAACCCGTTTTATCCAGTATTTACTGGGCATCCCGGGTACTCCCGGAACAGCTCATAACCCGGAGGTCGTGGGCGAGCGAGCAAAAAACGATCCGGTGAATCGTTTTTGCGAAGCGAATAACTGAAATAGGGAGAAATAGAGCCGAGTGTACCGAGGCGAAGATTTCGACCATATTTCAGGAAGGGACTTTCAAATCCCACCCCCGCAACCAAAACCGGACACCAATTTTGATACAATGCGTATCGAAGTGGTGTCCGGTTTCTTTTTACGAAAGTCACTAATTACAAGCCTATTCTTACATTTACCTATCCATACCTTTTAAATATTGGTATATGGGTGTGTCCATTTTTGGGAATGGTATGTCAATAGTGTTTAGTGGTATCCTAGATTGAATCTCGGATTTCACTATATAATTTACTGATAAAGACTTCTTATGTTTTCATCTGAAATCAATGTGTGTATTGTTGTTCCATACTTATTTGAGATATATTCTTCACCTGTAAGCCCATCAGTTCTTTTGCTTTTAAGATTCACTATGGCAATAACTGATTCGATTTTCACACCAAACTCTTTAATTAAGTATTCAAGGCGTTTATCGAGAGACTCGCCTGTTCCAATAATATCGTCAATTATAATTATTCTATCACCATGCTTAGGTGTATAGCCGCAAATCATGCGTGAGCGACTGTCAGGAACTTTTCTATCGAAGAAGTATGATGTGGTAACACCATATTTTTGGTATAACGAAAATACAGTTGCGGATGAAAACCCAATTCCATGATATGCTAATCCTGCGATTGCGTCATACTCTAAGCTATTTTCTTGAATATAATCGGCAAAGCATTCGCCAATCTTGGAAAACTGCAAATTTGTGCTGATTTTTTCGGTGTTCACATAATAGTTGTCATCAGTAAAAACAAGAGCACCGCTATTGTGAAGCAGTTTAACAAAGCGGTCTTTCTTTGTATAAGCGTTTAACTTGTGATTCATGAGTTCATCTATTGTTATATCAAAATAATCAGCAAGCAATGGTAGTATTGATATATCAGGAGTTGCGTTACCATTCTCCCATTTTGATACCGCTTGACAAGATATGTTAAGAGCATAAGCGATGTTTTCCTGTGTGTCACCTTTTGAAATGCGAAGGCGTTTGATGTTTTTACCTATCGAATTCATTTGTTCAAATCCTTTCATACTAAATACAGGCGGCCACCTATGATATGATTATAATTCACCAAACATATAAAGTCAATCATCGGATATTCAAGATAAAGTCAACCATCAGTTTATAATAGGCTTATAAAGTTAATTCATTTGTGTTAAAAACACCTTTTAAGATAACCTGAACCTTTTAACGAAAGGTCGTAGGTATGTCTCTTTTGTATTAAAATAGACCATTACTTTCAAAACCGGACACCTACTTGATACAATCCGCATCATGCAGGTGTCCGGTTTCTTATCTCTTTTAATTACAAGCATGTTAATTTTCGAAAAAATATATCATTTTTTATAATTAATATTTTTAAGTTTTTGTAACGTGTAATATTATAATGTACCTCTTATTTTCGCATCGGCATTCCATCGTCACCCACTCGGTAAGCTGCAGTTTCCTCCATAAGCTCAAAATTCTCAAGCATCATGTTGTTCGGATCGGTCAGTGCCCATGCGCAATCTGCCTGAACGTATCCGGGAGCGACGTGCATATCTCCGACTTTCTTGAATTCGCCTCCGGTTATGTCTATCACATAAAGTTTCATGTCACCCGCCGCCAATTCGCTTCCTTCTGCGAAGACGTACAGATAGTGTTTGCCGTCCGCCGTTTTTATGGAATACGGGTGATAGCCGCCGGTACGGTGAGCGGTGGTCGCAGAAAATTCTGCGTGGTAATACTGCGCGTCCGTATCGGTGTAAATATCAAAGGATTTATAAAACAGACCGCTTTCGTCGGGGACGGGAGTTACGTTCAGCTCTTCCAGTTCACCGTCGTTGTCAAGATCGGCACAGAACGGGTGCGAAAGAGGAAGCTCAACGATATAGGCTTCGGGAACTGTCATATACTTTTCGTGGAACAGCTCCGGATACTGCGCAAAGGATGTGCATCCAGCCGTCGTACCAAACCTCGGCATCGTCACCGGTAGTGTTTGAAACCGTAAGGTCACAGCCCTCGCCAAGGTAAAAGAAGGTAAGGGAGTCATGCTTATAACCGTCAAATTTACTATTGGGTCTATTAAGATAAAAATTAACGTTGTTTTTGTAGTGGATGTCGTGTCCGTCAAGTTCGAGGAACTTTTTACCCGTTCCCACAACGCACTGCGCCATATAGGGCTTTCTGACGGTGGT
>SVRB01000110.1 GCA_015065045.1 Oscillospiraceae bacterium
TAAGGGTAAATTCGGCATACGAGATCTTACAGCACACATGGTGTGTGATATGCCTACCGTTGCGACGTTTGAGGAACTATACTTCGGTGTAAGCGGCGAGACGTTTGTTAACGTGACAGCTTACGGAAGTATAAGTGCAAAGGCGGAAATGGAAGCGGAGAAAAAGGATCTGCTGTTGTGTACTCTTGAGGGGCTGAATGAAAAGCGTTTCCCCATAGCGGTATTTCAGTTCAAGGGAACGACACCGGTGTATATAACGAATAAAGCGTTTGAAAAGGGAAAGGAATCTCTTGTTCCCTCGCTTTACATCATGCTTTATGCCGACTGGGAGGGCAAGATAAGCCTTGAGCTTAGCGGCGGCTTTGATTACAAAGAGGGCTTCAACAACGGTGTTCGTATTTTTAAAAACGGTGAGCCCTGTCTCTCGTTTGAAAACTATCCTTATACTACAGCATATAATGTAGAGGATGAGGACGGATTCAACTGGTACGTTGATCTGACGCTCGATGCAAATACAGACCTTACGATATTCGGCGGCTCGCTTCTGTTCTATGTTGCAGGTGTGAATCTTGGCGAGATATCTGTGGCAAGAATAGGTATTCAGGCGGCGTGTAAGATAAGCCTGAAGGCAAGCTCGCAAAAAGGACTTGAATTACCCGACAAGACCAATACCGATCTGTACATACGAGGGTATCTGAAGCTCATAGAAGCGAAGGTAAAGCTCAAAGCAGAGGGGAAATCATTCCTGAAAAAGCTGTCGATAGACGTTGATTTTGAGTTTGCCTTGATCGATATAACCCTGTTTGAAGCAGGAAACAGACCGGATAAATATAAACCTAAGATGCCTATTTCGTCGATAATACCGCCAACGGAATTTGACTCTGTAATTTCACTTGTATTTGACGTGTCAGGCTCGATGAACAGTAAGATCGACACGGGCGAAACTAAGCTTGAAGCGGCCAAAAAGGCTTCAGAGGTAATAATATCTACAACGAAAAGCTGGTCAAAAAATAACAGCGGAGTCTACGGTGTAGGAATAATCAAATTTGAAAGCTCAGCCACTACAGTTTCAGTTCCTCATATCGATTATAAATATCTGAACGAGTGTATAGCAACGTTAGACGACGGAGGCGGAACGAATATTGCCTCGGGCATCAATATGGGCGTCTCTCAGCTTGATACAGTAAAATCAAGTAACAAGGTTATTATTCTTATGACCGACGGTCAGGATTCCAGTAATTCTGTCAAGGCGGCAGAGGATGCTGCGGCAAAGGGCATCAAGATCTATACTATCGGCTTTGGCAACGACGTGAACGAGAGTATATTGAAGCAGATCGCAGAAAAAACCGGTGGCGAATATCAGTTTGCCAATACCGATAACATAATCGGCATTATGGGAAGCTTTATGTACGCTCAGACCGCAACCAATTCCGACGTGATCAAAGAAGTAGAGGGTGCTGTAAGCGAGGGCGAGACCTCGACAGAATCCAAGTTCGAGGTTAAAGAGTCAAGCGGTGACCTGACAGTATCAACCGTATGGCCGGGGTCATTCCTTGATACTATACTTGTTGACCCGAACGGAAGAGTAGTTGACGAGGAATATCCGAATGCATATACTGACGAAAGTCAGATACCGTCGATCATAACGGTCAAGAATCCGATCGAAGGAAAGTGGTCGGTAAAGGTTAAGGGTATTGAATGCTCTTATGAAAAAGAACCGTTCTACACGATAGTATCATTCAACGAGGCAGAGGAAACGATGCTTAACAGCAGAATGAGCGATATGGAAAATATTGCGGCATACTGTATACCGATAGGTCTTATAGTAAGCATAGCAAGTATTATGCTCCTCGTTTGTCTCAAAGAGAAAAAGACGAAAGATGAGCCTACAAAAGAATAACAAAAAAGACGGGTAACGCCCGTCTTTTTTTATTGTATACAGAAAACCGCGCGATAGTGGCGGGGATCAAAAGAGGTTAACCGATGAGAAGAAAAAGAATAAAAGAAAATAAAAAAAGAGAGTTTGTAGGGACGCCTGTCCCTACAGAAAATAATAAACTCAAAGAGAACCCGTTTACGGGTATCTGATAACAATTGCATGGCTAGCAGGCCGGATTTTTATTGTAAAACGAAAACAACACCACGCTTGGTAGGGGAGTGCCTTGGTGCTCCCGCGAAAAACAATATCATTTGAACGAACAAAAACGGCGGGAGATAAACCCCCGCCCTACGATATACCAATAAAATTTGTGCAAACTTCACCACGAGCGGGAACCGAGCTTGTCGAGGTTTGGGGGGACACGCAGAGGGAGTGACGCACACGTGACGATCAAAAAAACAGGATAGGAGCATTGCTCCTATCCTGTTTAATAATTATATTTTTTTATTTTTTCTTCTTTTTAACGATGATCAATGTTACGACTACTGCGCCGATTATTACGACTGCTGCAACAACGATAATAATGATAAGCGTTGTGTTTCCGCCTTCTTCTTTAGCGTCGTCTGTAGCATCGGGAGCTGCAGTGGTTGCAGGAGCCTTTGTTGTAGCAGGAGCCTGTGTTGTAGCAGGAGCCTGTGTTACAGGAGCGTCTGTTCCCTCGGGAGCTGTTGTTTCCTCGGGTGTGGGCGCCTTGTAGGGCTGACCGTTAACGGTAGCCGTTACTTCGGGGAGGATCTCGCCTTCAATGGGAGAGTGGTGGATAATACCGGTGAGCTTAGCGGGATCTGTAATAGTTACGTTGATACCGGGACCTGTGTAAACTTCACCGTTTGTGAGAACGAAATCGCCGATCTCGCCGCCTGTTACGTTGATATTAACGTTACCCTTTACGTTTGAGAAAGCTCTGTGAGGAGCACCTGTACCCCAAACCTGGTCGATCTTACCGCCCTCGATAGTGAGGTTAGCGTTACCGCCGACTGTAGCGTGGTATGTAGTTGAGTGACCGTGGCTGCCTGCGATAGCGAACGACCATCTACCCGATTTAATAGTTACATTGGTATCCAGATCCTGATCGGAGGTTCTTGAACCGCCAACGATTCCGGGATAATATTCACCGGCAATTTCTTGCTTCTGACCGTTTTCGTCTGTAATTACCTCAACAGACGTACATTCAATACCTGTATCAAATACAGCTGTCTGATAGTCACAGAGAATGTAGAACGGAGACATTATGCCGTCTTTGTTGTATGCGCTTGTGTAAGAACGGTCATATTTGTATTCAATATTAAGATCCTTCCATACAGCAGGATGCTTCATTCTGATATTAGCAACAGGGCATGCAGCGTGGTCAAATACGAGCTTAGCGCCGCCGTTTTCAGCTTTTCTGTAGTCAACGCCGCCATAAACGCTTGTGATGGTGATGGTGGGTCTCTGATCTCTTGCTACAGAGGGAGTTGAGTACTGGAACTCACTGGGAGTTGCGTTGGGAGTGCCTGTTCTTGCGTCAGCGTTGTCAACTATTGTAGGACCAACGATAACAACTGTACCGCCTGTTTCTCTGATGCTGTTAAGTGCTCTCAAAAGAGCATTATCTTTGTACTTCGTTTTGTCATCGGGCGCATAGCCTTCTGCATTTCCGATAGGTGCATCGGGAGTTTTGCCCTCGCCTGTTCCTGCTGTTGCAACGAAAACTACAGGGCCTTCAGCTGCTGATGAGGGAATAGCGAAAATTGCTGCCAAAGCCGTAACAACAAGTGCAAGTACTAAAAGTTTTGCAAATTTTTTCATTTTGTATAAAGTCTCCTTTTGTTTTTTGTGCAATGTGTATATAAATGGGTTTTTTATACACAAAACACTATAATTATTATACAAAAAACGCGTTACCTTGTCAAGCACAATATAATTATTTTGATATCTGATTAGCATTATTTTAATATTTTGTGATATTAAACTAATCAATTATGTATTTATTTCGATATAGCAAAACAAAAAGAGACACGGGTATAGCCCATGTCTCTTCCGTTGAATAATAATGAGGCAGCAGAGATCTTGCATTAGCAAATAACCATAAGTTATGAAAATGCGGGAAGCTCGCTTGCTAAGGGTACCGTGTCAGACACACCCGTTGTGACAGGTGTATTTGTCGGCTGGGAAACCAACCCGAACGACACCGACAAAGCGTCGTTTACCTGTCTCATCATGCTTGTGTCAAGGTGTCCCATCTTTTCTTTCAGTCTCTTTTTATCTATGGTACGCACTTGCTCAAGAAGAATTACCGAATC
>SVRB01000111.1 GCA_015065045.1 Oscillospiraceae bacterium
GGCGGCCTCGGAATCGACCTTCTCTATCAGGGTGTTCTCGTATCAGTTCTTACAATCGCTGCATACTTTGTTGGACACTTTATGGAAAGCGGCGTATGGGAAATTGCTGAAAGCCCCGACGGTATTTCAATGGCATTCCTTACAATGAGTATGGCTGAAATCTTCCACTCAATGAACATGCGTTCGCAGCGCGGAAGTATCTTTAAGATGAACACACAGAACTGGTTCCTCTGGGGCGCCATGATTCTCGCGTTGGTTCTTACAACACTCGTTATCGAAGTTCCCTTCCTTGCTAACCTCTTTGAATTTGAAACAATCAGCATCGCCGAATACTTCGTTGCACTCGGTATCGCATTTATGATCATTCCGATTGTTGAAATTGTTAAGTTTATTCAGAGAAAAATCGCAAAGAACTAAAAGCTATAAAAACAAAAAACCTCTTGATTTTTCAAGAGGTTTTTTGTTTTTTCGTATTATATTATGTTTTAGTAAAATTCATCAATATAGAATGTGGAACTATCTTTGCCAAGCAACGATAGAACTTATAGAAGAACGTCGGTGTATATATTCCCTTTCCCTTCTCAGCCGCAGCAACAGACTTTCTTGCAACCTTAGCAGGATTACAATAAGGCAGCATTTCGAACGTCTTCGAGTTACCGTTTATACCTGCCACACTCAAAAATTCAGTATCCATAGGACCGGGGCATGTTGCTAAAACGTTTATTCCTCGCTTTTTATTTTCGAATCTAACCGTTCTTGAATAACTCTTTACATAAGCCTTTGTAGCACTGTAAACACTCATTCTTGCATTCGGACAGAATGAAGCTATCGAACACACGTTCACGATAAACGAACCCTTATTCATATACTTCAAGGCTATCGTAGTAAGCGCTGTAAGTGCTCTACAGTTCAAATCAACCATACCACACTGTTCGTTATAGTCTGAACCGTAAACATCGCCTAAAACGCCGTATCCTGCATTATTTACGAACACCTTGATATCCGCGTCCGCTTTAGCTAACATTTCATCAAGCTTTTTATAGCTTTCGTATTCAGAAAGATCAAGGCTTACAGGTATAATTTTTCTATCGGGATAAAGATTTGCAATTTTATTTAATTTCTCAGTTCTTCTTGCGATGATCCAATACTCGTGAAGGTTAGGATATTTTTCGCAAATCGATTTTAAATATTCTATGCCAAGTCCGGATGAAGCACCCGTAATTACTGCAATATTCATTGTATATTCTCCCTTATATATTTGTATAATACTTCTCTGTCATTATCAAGCTTACCTTCGATAACCAAATCAAGCAGCAAATTCAATTTTTCGCCAATCTCCTTGTTTTTTAAACCTAAAGATATTAAGTCATCACCCTTAATATTAAGTTCAGACACAGCAAAACACTCATTATTACCTATAACCGAACAAAAAATCTCTCTAACAAATGAAACATCAGTTCCTTCTGCTTGCTTCAATAATAAAACATCATCAAGCACCTGAACACCATGAAGACGTAAAAACCTCTTCACATCGGTCTTGTCCGGTTTTAATATATAATTATAATTCCCTATGGCGCTTATACATCTACCGTACAGCCTATTATCAAGTCTTAAATAAGATAAATGGTTCTTATAATCTTCATCAAACAAAAAGAACGACGACATCCTTACGGCTATATCAATAGGGCATTTACTTATGCTGTCAGCTCTATCTGTGAAATCTGTGCCATCAAAAATTTCACTAAATACAACACCGTATTTCTTAATAATTTCAAAAGCATTTGTGCCGAGCAGCAGCTTTTTTAATTCATCAGCTATTCGTTCGGCAGATATATTTTTGATCAAATGCTTATTTGAAATAATAGATAAACCTGTATTATCCTCGATTTCAAAACCAAGCACCGAGGCAAACCTAAGAGCTCTGAGAATTCTCAATCCATCCTCATTAAAACGTTTGTCAGGATCACCTACGCATCGTATTATTTTAGCATTTATATCATCGATTCCACCGAAATAATCAACTATATCCCCGTTATATGCTAACGAATTTACAGTAAAATCACGTCTGCATAGATCATCTGCGAGATTTTTCGAAAATTCAACAAATTCGGGATGTCTATTATCTTTATAATCGCCATCTAATCTATACGTTGTAATCTCGAGTGGAATATTATTTATCAAAACAGTAACCGTGCCGTGTTTAATGCCTGTTTCTATCACTCTGAAATCACAAAAAACAGCTTTAATTTCCTCCGGAGTAGCATTAGTTGTTATGTCATAATCATTAGTTGGTCTTTTTAATATGTAATCTCTTACACATCCGCCGACAAGATAAGCTTCATAGCCTTTTTCTTCAAGAAGCTGTATTGCTTTATCAGCTTCATTTGCTATACCGAACAAAAAACCACTCCAATTCTCGATCAGAAATAATTACTCTCCAAGTCGAAGCATTTCGTCGATGCATTTCTTTGCACCAATCATAGTCTTTTCGTCTAACTCTATCTCGCATCCGCCAATCCCCTTTACACAGTTAAGAACCTCAGGGAGTGTTGTTAACTTCATATCGTTACAAATACAACCACTAAACAAAGGATAGAATTTCTTATCCGGACACTCATATTGCAAATGCTCAACAATGCTATTTTCAGTTCCGATGATAAACTCCTTTGCATCACTCTTCTTTGCATATGCCATAATTCCGGTTGTACTGCCCGCATAATCAGACAAAGCTGTAACAGAAGGATGACATTCAGGGTGAACAAGAAGTTTGGCATCGGGATGCAACGCCTTCGCCTTTTCAACATCAGACACCTTTATCTGTAAATGAATAGGACAGCCTCCGTTTATAAACGTAAAGCTCTTTTCGGGTATCTGGTTTGCTATATATTCACCCAAATTGCAGTCAGGTATAAAAAGGATCTTGTCACTATTGATATTCTTAACAATTTTTTCAGCAGAAGCAGATGTTACACAAACATCACATTCTGTCTTCAGATCTGCAGTTGTATTTATGTATGCAACAACAGCGTGATCAGGGTATTGTTTCTTCAATTCCTTAAGCTCTTCTACAGATAACTGTTCTGCCATCGGACAACCTGCATTGGGTGCTGAAAGCAACACCTTTTTTTCAGGCGAAAGAATCTTTACAGTCTCAGCCATAAAACGAACACCGCACATAATAACTGTTTTCTGCGGAGCGTTTGCTGCCTGCTGACTTAAACCGAACGAATCTCCTATATAATCTGCAACCTCAAGAATATCGTGATTTTGATATAAGTGAGCTAATATACAAACGTCATTTTCTTTTTTTAATTTTATAATTTCATCTTGAATTTGTCTAACAGTCATTTTTAGCGTTCCTCCGCATAAATTCAACATTATATTCATTTATAATTATAATATCATTTCCCCTCTAAGTCAATAACAAAAAGCTCATTTTCAATCTCACTCCTTATTTATTTGAAATAAACACATAGCCACTATCCCTAAAACTCCGCCAAATAATACGCCAACAATAAAGCACATATTAAACACCTTCCTTTTTTATAAATGATTGACCAACTTTTTTAAAAAAATACAAAAAAGCTGTCGTATGATCGACAGCTTTTTTATAATTTATTTTATTTTAAAAATCCTGCAATAATCTGCTCCTCGGCTTCTTGCTCTGTCAAACCAAGTGACATAAGCTTTGTGAGCTGTTCGCCCGCTATTTTACCAATAGCAGCCTCGTGAACAAGCATAGCATCAATAGAGTTAGCTTCAAGCGCAGGAACAGCAACAACCTTTGCATTATCCATAATAATGGCATCGCATTCTGTATGGCCGCTGCATGCACAGTTTCCTATAATTTTTGAATCAAACTTCTGATACGAATTATCCTTGGCAACTGAACGGGATATAATATCTACACCCGAATTTTCGCCGACAAGCTCTGTAACGTAATCACTTATCGCAGTCTGATTACCATGTGTCATAAGTCTCTCTCTTACAAGAAGCTTAGCTCCTGCCTTAATAACAGCGGTTGTCTTTCTTATGGTTGAATCAACACCCTTGATCTGAACCATTTCCATCTCAACGTTACTTCCCTCTTCGAGATAAGCTTCTGTTGCAGGATTCATAATCCTCTTTCCGTTTCCGTCACCATCTCCGTAGTGCTTTTCAACGTATTTCACCTTGGAATTCTTTCCAACAAAAA
>SVRB01000112.1 GCA_015065045.1 Oscillospiraceae bacterium
CTCAACAGACATAGGCTTAAACGAGAACGTCTTTGTTCTTATTTCAAATTCGCCCTCTTCATCTTCAGAAACAGCGTCACCGAGATTATCCAAGAAAGAACCAATATCAAATGCACTTCCCTTGAATCTTTTCTCAAGTCTTGTCTTGTTCTTTCTAATCTGCCTTTCTATCGTATCAATAGCCGTATCAAGTGCGTTCTGGAACGTAGTGTCAGATTCCTCGCTTCTGAAAAGTGTACCATTCGCAGTTATCATAAGTTCAAGACATTCTCTGTTCTTGACCTTAGAAAGAGTGATAACCGCTTCTGCTTCGTCTTTAAAGAATTTGTCGAACTTCTGTAGTTTCTTCTCAAACAATTCCTTAAGGTCAACAGGAACTTCCATTTTTCTTCCTACTGTTGTAATTTTCATTTCCATACCACCTTTTTGTATATTAACTCCGCACAAAGCGGATAGTTTGACAATATATTTTTATGTGCGAATTGTACAAATCCTCCTTCGATTACATTATAGCACAAACAGCTTAAAAAATATATACTTTTTTGAAAAAAACCTAAAGTTTTTTTAATATTATTTCTACATTTTCCAACAGTCTAATTATATTTATAAAAAACAAAAGCCCTTTCGGGCTTTTGAGTTAATTTTTTAATTAGTTCTTGGGTGTAAGGTAACCCTGCTTTGCGAGAAGCTCTGCAATAAGAACTGCACCGCCTGCCGCACCGCGAAGTGTGTTGTGCGAAAGACCGATGAACTTATAGTCATAGAGGTGGTCTTCACGGAGTCTACCTGCAGTAATACCCATTCCCTTTTCAATATCTCTGTCGATCTTAGTCTGAGGACGATTGTCTTCTTCAAAATATGTAATAAACTGCTTAGGAGCTGAGGGAAGTTCAAGCTCCTGAGGAATACCCTTGTATTCGCTCCAAGCCTTGAGTATTTCTTCCTTTGAGGGCTTATTCTTGAATGATACAAATACAGCTGCCAAATGTCCGTCTGTTACGGGAACTCTGATACACTGTGTTGTGATATGAGGAGCTGCAGCCTTAACGATCTCGCCGTTTTCAACCTTACCCCAGATACGAAGAGGTTCCTGTTCGCTCTTCTCTTCTTCGCCGCCAATGTAAGGAATAACGTTGTCAATCATTTCGGGCCATTCGTTGAATGTCTTGCCGGCACCTGAAATTGCCTGATAAGTTGTAACTACAACGTCTGTAGGTTCATACTTAAGCAAGGGAGTAAGAAGGGGTACGTAGCTCTGGATTGAGCAGTTAGGTTTAACAGCGATAAAGCCCTTCTTTGTACCGAGACGCTTCTTCTGAGCTTCAATAACTTCAAGGTGAGCATCGTTGATTTCCGGAACAACCATGGGAACGTCGGGAGTCCAACGGTGAGCAGAGTTATTTGAAACAACGGGAATCTCAGCCTTTGCATAAGCTTCTTCCAAAGCTCTGATCTCGTCCTTTTTCATATCAACAGCGCAGAATACGAAATCTACGTCCTTTGTGCTTGCTTCGATATCAGAAGCATCTGTAACAACAATGTTCTTTACAGCTTCGGGCATGGGAGTCTGAAGCTTCCAACGTCCGCCTACTGCCTCTTCATAAGTCTTTCCTGCTGAACGCGCGCTTGCCGCGATCGCAACAACCTCAAAATAAGGGTGGTTATCGAGAAGCGTTACAAAACGCTGTCCTACCATACCGGTACCACCAACAACACCGACTTTAAGTTTCTTTTCCATAAATCAAGTTCTCCATTTCTATATTCATATATTATTTTTTAAAATTATGCCGATAAAAAACAAAACACCCCGAATGCGACCATAACGCTTTCGGGGTGAGGATTTTACTTCCGCACGGTTCCACCCAAATGTTTCACTTTTCTATCTGTATTCAAGGTGACTCACGGGTGGTATTTTAAATAATCACGCGTACGGTCTTTTCAGCAACCAGACCGCTCTCTGTGACGCTCCATAAATAAAACGTATCCCATAAATATAGTCGATGATATCACATTTATACAACTTTGTCAAGCAATTTTCTATATTTTAACCAAATATATCAGTGATTTTTCAGACTAAAAGTTTCAGGCAAAAGCTCGCTTAGTTTATAAACCTTAGACTCATTTTCATTCTTTGCAAGAACGATCTTAAAATCCCCGTCTGCAAACTCCGCTAACGCCTGACGACACAATCCGCACGGCGAACAATAATCGTCTCCGCCTGTTATAACCATGGCCTTAAATTTTGTGTTTCCATCGGCAATGGCAGTAGACAAAGCAACACGCTCGGCGCATATCGTAACGGGATATGATGCGTTCTCGATATTGCAGCCCTTATATATTTTGCCGTCCTCGCAAAGAAGTGCTGCGCCGACCTTGAATTTCGAATATGGAGCGTAAGCTTTTTCTTTGGCTTCAAACGCTTCTTTTATCGGGTATTTCATTTCAATTCTCCAATATATATAACCTTGTTTAAATCGTTGTTGTTTATTGCATTTATCAAATGACCTGCAAGTCTTACAGCGCTTAATTGCACGTAGCCTTCGTTCGATATTTTCTCTGCCGATGCTAATATCATCTTTCTAATCATAGGCTCGGGATATTTCTTTAACTGACGCGTTAGTTTTACCGCATCATTTTTCTCAATCTCAAGCCCGCCCTTTTCAGCCATATCGGCAAATATCATATTCATAAGAACAATAGAATATATATTCGTCTTGATATCGTTATATTCGAGCCCGTTTGCCTCGCAATAACCGTAGCATAAATTCTGTATTACGTTTTCATCGTATTGATTTACAAACTTGTTTTCAAATATAAGATTTTCAAGGTATTTCTTAAGATGTAAAACTCCTCGGTAACCGCCGCAACCGTTTACCGATTGATACGAGAATACACGCTTTGTTCCGTGAGCAAAATATATACTGTCATACTTCTTCAAATATGATAAAATTTCTCCGTCAATAATTGCATTATATGACTTGTCGGGAAAATTTATTCTGCTTCTTTTTAACTTAACAAGAAGGCTGATACACTCAAATACAGACTGCTTTATTACTCTTTGACCGTCTCTGTATATAGTATCTATCGTGTTTTCGTCGATATATTCGAGTGCATTTTCGTGTGATCCTAACGGAAAAAGACTCATGTCCAAGCTATACAAAATTGACGTAAATATATCGTTTGCTGTATCGCGCATTACAGACGTGCTTTCGTATCCCGTGTATGCGCTTATCGTCTGCGACAAAAGCTCACCTATTTGTTTTTTTATGTCCGAAAACTTCTTGTCAGATAACAAAGACTGACGAGCCCCCTCTGATGAAAGGGTTCTGAAATAGTCGGAAAAGTTTATGTTATCATAATTTAAGCTGTTTCCGTAATAACTTTTAAGCTCTTTCATCAGCATAACCGTCGGATTCATATACGTCAGCTATAGCCGAAGAGTCTGAATCCATTTCCATTTCGATGTATTTTATAAGTCTGTCGATATCTCTTTCTCTCATAATCTCAACAGAACCGAATGCCTTGTTTTCGTAGTAGTCCTTTAAAAGTCTGACTAAATCCCTGTCGGAAATTCTATCACACACAGCCGTTTTAACCTGAAAGAAAACGTATATAAGCTCCTCAAGAACAGAAGCATAATTTTCTCTTGTTACGAAAACAGAGGTGCAAAATTCTGCAGCCAATATAGGCATAATTCCTGCGCCAATCTCTATCCTGTCGCTTTCCCGCAAAGCTTTTTGAACGCAATCGGCAAGTTTGTTTACCTGCTTGACAGTTAGAACAAGTCCATACTCGCTTGTTTCGGAGTTAAGCTCTATCAACGCATCTTTTAAAGCTGTAGGATCCGACATCTGCATTTGGGATATATTTATAAGTGAGGTGTTTTTATTTTTGTTTTTGAAATACATATATCTCTATAAATACCCTATTTTTATCGTGTTTATAATTATTATCTCTCTATCATATAAAGTATATCATTCAAAGCATTTAAAGTCAATAAATAGGGTTTTATTTTATTGTTTTTGTTGTTTTTTAATTATTTCTCAAAACGCTTGACATATTCCCTTTTAAATGATAAAATATCGTGTGTTATTTAACAAAACTAAATATGCGGGTATGGCGGAATTGGCAGACGCGCTAGATTCAGGTTCTAGTCGGGTTTCCTCGGT
>SVRB01000009.1 GCA_015065045.1 Oscillospiraceae bacterium
ATTACCGTGTTTGCTATAATGTTTCCCGCAGTTTCGGGGGCGACTTTACCGGGAAGAGAGAGAGCAAATATAACCTTTTTGTTTGTTTTCTTTGCATACTCAAAATCAACTCCGCCCGGTGCTGAAGCAAGATCGATTATGATTACGTTATTCTTGGTTTTATCTAAGACCGATCTATCGATCACCATACTCGGAACAGTGTTGAATATTATGTGCTTGTCGCATATATATTCAGCCATTTCCTTGATGTTTACAGCATTGACTCCATCAGCCTCTGCCCAAGTCAACGCCTCCTCGCTTCTTGCAAAAACGGTTACGTCGCTGTCCAATTTTTTCAGCATTTTTGAGAGTATCTTGCCGATCCTTCCATAACCTACAACGGCGCATTTTGAGCCAAATATCGTAATTTTCAGTTCATTCATTGCTATTGCTAAGGCTCCCTCGGCTGTTGGGATAGCATTTAGGATAGACAGCCTTTCCGATGTGTAGTAATCCAAGATTTTGCACCCTTTTTCCGTGAGCTTTTTACAGAAACCGGTTGTGAATTTACCTCCTGCAACGATTTGACCGTCGGTTAATAAAGATGCAAGATCGTCAAGCTTTATATCCTCGCAGCTCAAGGGACAAAATATTCTTATTCCGTCAGCCGAAAACGGTAACGGAAGAAGTATCAGTGAACAACCGTAAACAGCTTCTTTTAGAGAGTTTGCTTTTTTTGCTTCCGGAATATTCTCATCTATGCCGAAAACTTTTACGTCATAGCCTTTTTTATACATTGTTTGTATAGCCGACAGCTGTCTAAGGTCGCCGCCGAGTACACAGATTTTTATATCGTTCATAATGTACATCTCCTTTCAGGGATATTGGTAATTTCTTTGTTTTTGAAACTCTTTTTTGATGCAGGCGATACTTTATGTATGCCATACTACATTTTATGAGAGCCGTTTTTATATTGACAATATATAATAATATTGTTATAATATTATAATAGCGAATATTGTGTGTAAGACTGTTATGTTGTAAGGAAAAACAGGGAAAATATGAATAATAAGACGATAAATATTTCACAAGAACAAATAGAACAGCAGTACGGGTTTATGAGACTCGTAAGAGAAAGAAATAACGTATTTTTTGCCGAAAACGGAAGGCTTCCTCGAGTATATGTGTTGACATTTGGCTGTCAGCAGAACGAGGCTGACAGTGAGTATCTTGCGGGTATGTCTATAGAAATGGGATACGAAAAGACCGAGGATGCAGAAAGAGCGGATTTGATCTTGGTAAATACCTGCGCTGTAAGAGAACACGCTGAATTAAGAGCCCTTTCGATTACAGGACAGTTTAAGCATTTAAAAAAGGCTAACAGAAATCTGAAAATAGGTATTTGCGGTTGTATGGTAACGCAGGAACACCGCAAGGATGATATAAAAAACAAGTATCCTTATGTTGATTTTCTTTTTGGAACAAATATGCTTTGGAGATTTCCTGAGATTCTGAATGAATCTTTTGACAGAAAGAAACGCTTGTTTTATTTTGATCACGAGAGCTCTAACGTATGGGAAGGACTTCCCGTAAAGCGAGAAAGTGATTTTAAGGCTTGGATCAGCGTTATGTACGGTTGTAACAATTTTTGTTCATACTGTGTTGTTCCGTATGTAAGAGGCAGAGAGAGAAGCAGACAGCCGAATAAAATTTTAAAACAGATAAAAGATCTTGCTGATAAGGGATATAAGGAATTTACGCTTCTCGGTCAGAACGTAAACAGCTACGGCAAGGATTTGAATATCGACTATGATTTTTCCGATCTTTTGACGGATATATGTAAGATTGACGGAGATTTCTGGGTAAGATTTATGACGAGCCATCCGAAGGATGCTTCAAGAAAGCTTATAGATACGATGGCACGCGAAGAAAAGATAGTAAAGCATTTGCATTTGCCGTTCCAGGCGGGGAATGACAGAGTGCTTAAGGTTATGAACAGAAAATACGATTCAAATGGTTATTTTGAGCTTGTTTCGTATGCAAAGGAAAAAATACATAACGTAGGGCTTACAAGTGACGTTATAGTAGGATTTCCCACGGAAACGGATGAAGAGTTTGAGGACACTTTGGAAATGCTCAGAAAGGTCGAGTTCGACTCTGTTTATTCGTTTATATATTCACCGAGAAAGGATACTCCCGCGGCATCTATGGAAGGGCAGATTCCTGACGAGGTGAAGAAAATGCGTTTTGCGAAATTACTTGAGGTACAGAACAGCATAACTAAGGATCTTAACTCAGAGTATGTGGGCAAGACGATAAAGATTTTGGTAGAAGGTAAGAGCAAATCAGATACGGATAAATATACGGGAAGAAACGAAAAGAACCGTATCGTACATATAGACGGCGATGATTCATTGATAGGCAAGTTTTTGCAGGTCAGAATTGACAAGGCAGATACATTTGCAATGTACGGAACGGTAATAAATTGAATGTGAGGAACAAAAAATGTCTCTAACACCGATGATGAAGCAATATCTCAAAATAAAAGAACAGAATAAGGATTGTATAATTTTTTTCAGACTCGGCGATTTTTACGAGATGTTTTTTGACGATGCCGAGCTTGTTTCGCGTGAGCTTGAATTAACGTTGACGGGAAGAGATTGCGGTGGCGGCAATCGTGCGCCTATGTGCGGTGTGCCATATCACGCAGCTGAAACTTATCTCGGCAGACTTGTTTCTAAAGGATATAAAGTAGCAATTTGCGAGCAGACGGAAGATCCTTCTCAGGCAAAGGATATAGTTAGAAGAGAAATAGTTAGAATCGTTACTCCGGGAACTATAATCGAGAGTGAGCTTTTGACTGAATCAAAGAATAACTATCTCTGTTCGGTGTATTTAAACGGCAATTCCATAGGTGTAACGTTTGCCGACGTTTCGACGGGCGATATCTCATCGACTGAAATTACGGGCGAACAGTGTATGGAACGTTTGCTTAATGAAATTGCAATATATTCTCCCCGTGAAATAATGCTTAACGTTGGAAAGAATGTATGTCCTGTATTATATAACTATGCAGTACAGAGACTTAATGCTTTTGTAAACGAGAATCAGTCGGAGAGATATGATATCAGCTATGCGAAGGGCATATTGATAAAACAATTCGGCAAGATTCCGCTTGATAACGGAGAGGCTTTATCGGATAGCATAATTGCGTCTGCAGGTGCTTTGATTGATTATATTTCAGAAACACAAAAGAGCGATATATCATATATAAGCGAGCTTAAGGTATATCATTCCGGTCAGTATCTTGAAATTGACCTCAACACAAGACGTAATCTTGAATTAACGGAAACCATGCGTTCAAAAGAAAAGCGCGGAAGTCTTTTGTGGGTTTTGGATAAGACAAAGAGTTCACCCGGAGCTCGTCTTTTGAGAAAATGGGTTGAGACTCCCCTTGTTAATACGTATTATATTACTCGCAGACAGAAGGCGGTTTCAGAACTTTATAGTGACTATTTTAAGCGTGAAGAGCTTGCTGATTGTATGAAGAGCGTGCTTGACCTTGAAAGATTGATGACCAAGGTCATATACGGAAGTGCGGGCGGTAAGGATCTTAAGTCGATTTCATCTACGTTAGCGGTAATTCCTCAGGTTAAAGAGCTTTTGGCTGACTTTACAAGTGATGAATTGCGTGGAATACACGATGAGATAGACGAGCTATATGATATTTATACCTTGATTGAGACTGCAATAGTTGACGATCCTCCTTTTTCAATACGTGAGGGAGGTATTATAAGAAAAGGGTATAACGAAGAGGTCGACAGACTTAACGATATTATTGCAAACGGTGTACAGTACGTTAAGGATCTTGAAGAAAGAGAAAAAGAAAAGACCGGAATAAAGAAGCTACGTGTCGGATATAACAGAGTATTCGGATATTATATAGAAATACTGCGTTCTAATACCGAGGAGATACCGCTTCACTATATTAGAAAGCAGACGTTGTCTAACTGTGAGAGATACATAACTCAGGAATTAAAAGAGCTTGAGTCGACGATTCTCGGTGCAACAGACAGAATTACTCAGATCGAATACGAGATATTCCAAAGAATAAGAGAAAAGATAGCATCTCAGGCAGAGAGAGTACAAAAGACGGCTTATAAGCTTGCTTTGGTAGACGTTTACGTTAGCCTTGCCGACGTTGCTGTAAAGAATAATTACGTATGTCCTGAGGTTGATTACAGCGACGTTATTGACATAAAGGACGGTAGACATCCCGTTGTTGAGATGTTTGTAAGAGACAGCTATTTTGTGCCCAATGATACGGTGCTTGATACGGGCAGAAACAGACTTATGCTTATTACAGGTCCTAATATGGCGGGTAAATCAACGTATATGAGACAGGTTGCATTGATTGCGCTTATGGCTCAGATAGGAAGCTTTGTGCCTGCTAAGGAAGCGAGAATCGGCGTTGTCGATAAGATATTCACAAGAATAGGCGCATCCGATGATTTGGCAAGCGGTCAGTCTACATTTATGCTTGAAATGAATGAGGTTGCATATATTCTAAAGAATGCGACAAAGAAGAGCCTTATAATTTACGATGAGATCGGCAGAGGTACAAGTACTTTTGACGGTATGAGTATAGCGAAGGCTGTTGCAGAATACAGCTCAAGCAAAAAGCTTGGAGCAAAGACTTTGTTTGCAACCCATTATCATGAATTGACAACCCTCGAAGGTCAGATCGACGGTATTGTAAACTACAATATTGCCGCAAAGAAGAAGGGCGATGAGCTTATATTCTTGCGTAAGATCGTAAAAGGCGCGACTGATGACAGTTACGGTATAGAGGTAGCTTTGCTTGCAGGAGTACCTTCTACCGTTATTAAGAGAGCGAAGGAAATTCTTAAGGATATTGAAAGCGGCGAAAGAACTGTAGTAAAGGTTGTAAATAACTATGACGACGGAGAATTGTCGTTCGACAGTATTTCAAACAACGAGGTAGTTGACAAAATAAAGAATATAGATCTAAATACTACAACACCTATCGAAGCTTTGGGAGTTTTGTTTGAATTAAAGAAAATGCTTCAGTAATTTTTTAGAAGAGTGGTGAAATTATATGGGAATAATAAATGTACTTGATATACACGTTGCCAATCTTATAGCGGCAGGTGAGGTTGTTGACAGACCTGCGTCTGCTGTGAAGGAATTAGTTGAAAACTCGATCGACGCGGGAGCAACAAAGATTACCGTTGAAATAAAAAAGGGCGGTATAGCGTTTATCAGAGTATGTGACAACGGTAAGGGAATGAGCCGAGAGGATGTTCCCGTATGTATCAAGCGCCACGCAACGAGTAAGATAAGCAACCAATGGGATCTTGGGAAGATTATGACTTTGGGATTCAGAGGAGAGGCTTTGGCGGCTATCTCGTCAGTATCAAAGGTCAGAATAATGACCAAGCGTCACGAGGATAAGACGGGAACGCTTATGGTGTGTAATCCCGGAGAAGAGGTCGTTATAGCGGAAACCGGATGTCCTGATGGAACGACGGTGATCGTTGAAGAGCTTTTTGCAAACGTTCCGGCAAGAAGAAAATTCTTAAAAAAAGATATGACAGAGGGAATGGCTATTTCAAATATGGTTGAAAAGCTTGCCCTTTCAAGACCGGATATTTCATTTAAATTTATTTACGATGATACGGTTAAATTCTGTACGGCAGGTGATAACAAGCTTGTAAACGTTATTTATGCTTTGTACGGAAGAGAGTTTACAAAAAAAATGACACAGGTTGAATGGATGACCGAGGGAGTAAAGGTTTACGGCTTTATCGGTAATCCCGATAACGTAAAGAACAATCGTAATCATCAGATTATTTTTGTAAATGACAGATACGTAAGAAATAAAACGATTTCAGCGGCTCTCGAGCAGGCATTCGATTCATATATACCCGAGGGTAAATTTCCTTGCTGTGTTTTGAAAGTTGAGGTTCATCCGGCCTTTGTTGATGCAAACGTTCATCCGACAAAGGCAGAAGTGAAATTCAGCGACGAAAGACAGATATTTGAGGCTGTATATTCTACGGTAAGAGGGTTTGTTGAGAAAAATCTGGCAAGACCCGAGATGAAAACAGGAATTTCGGAAGATATTGATATTGATTACAGCTTGAACACAAAGAAGCAGGCAGGATTTAATATAATAAATTCATTTGTTCCCGTTTCTGAAAAAGCAGAAAGAGAAGTACCCGAAAAGCTTTCGTTTGATGCTGAATCTGTAGTGACTGAAAAGCCTTTTGTATTTAACGAAGAGAGAAAAACAGAGGTTAAAAAGACAGTTAATCCTTTCGATAGGGTTATTGAGCCGGAATATAAGATAGATGTTCCGTTTGCTTTTAATAACGATTCATTCATACTTAATAAGAGCGATAACGTAAAGGCAGAAGAACAGCCGCTTGAAAGAACTGTTCCGTCTCCTGATACGGTGTTTGACGCTAATTACGGCGGACGCGAAGAAAGTCCGTCAGGTAAATTTATATATAATAGCGAACCCGAACGTGAAGAACAGCCAAAGCTTCCGTTTTACAGAATACTTGGCGAGGCTTTTTATTCTTATGTATTCGTTGAGATGACTGATAAGGTTTTGGTTATTGATAAACATGCAGCTCATGAGCGAATTATTTTTGAAGAACTCAAAATGAATATGAAAAAGAAGAAAAACGTTCTTCAATTTCTTTTGGTTCCGATAAAGGTGCAGCTTGACAGCGTTGAAAAGGCTACAGTAAGCGAATATTGCGATGAAATATCTGCAATAGGTTATGAAATAAGATGGGAAGAAAACGGGGATGTGATGCTATACGCCGTGCCTATGGGGCTTGAGGTTGATATGGCAGTTGATTTGTTTATGTCGATAGCTTCAAGAATAGGTCAGGGAACAGGTGTGGCTGAATTATCCAGAGACATAGTCTTTGAAAAGGCTTTGTACCAGGCATCGTGTAAGGCTGCTATAAAGGCAGGAAGACCGGATGCACCCGAGGATACGGAAGCATTTATAAAGAAATTTTTGTCTCTCCCCGACATAAAATATTGTCCTCACGGAAGACCCGTGGCTTTTGAAATTCAGAGAGATAATCTTGAAAAACAGTTTAAACGTAAATAACAGATCAGATGAGGAGAAAAAATGGCTTTTAAATTATTAAAAACCGAAGGTAACGCAAGAAGAGGTGTTTTTGAAACAGTTCACGGAGATATTCAGACACCCGTATTTATGAACGTAGGTACAAGCGCTGCAATCAAGGGCGGCGTATCTACAATGGACCTTCGAGAGATAAAGTGTCAGGTTGAGTTGTCAAATACGTATCACCTTCATATAAGACCCGGAGACAAGCTTATAAAGGAGCTTGGAGGTCTTCATAAGTTTTTTAACTGGGAAGGACCTATATTGACAGACTCGGGCGGTTTTCAGGTTTTTTCACTTGCGAAATTGCGTAAGATTACAGAAGAGGGCGTTGCGTTCCAGTCTCATATGGATGGAAAGAAGATATTCATGGGACCCGAAGAGTCTATGCAGATACAGTCTAACCTCGGTTCTACTATAGCTATGGCTTTCGATGAATGCGTTGAAAACCCTGCCGAATATCTGTACTCAAAGCGTTCTTGCGAGAGAACGACACGTTGGCTCGAAAGATGTATTAAGGAGCTTAACAGACTTAATGCGCTTCCTGATGCAGTAAACCCGAATCAGCTTTTGTTTGGAATAAATCAGGGCTGTACTTACCACGATCTAAGAATTGATCATATGAAGCAAATTGCTGAGTTTGATCTTCCCGGTTATGCAATAGGCGGACTTGCCGTAGGTGAGCCTGCAGAGGTTATGTACGATATTATAGACACCGTAGAGCCGTTTATGCCCAAGGATAAGCCAAGATACCTTATGGGTGTTGGAACGCCTGTAAACATACTTGAGGCGGTTCATAGAGGTATTGACTTCTTTGACTGTGTAATGCCGAGCAGAAACGCAAGACACGCAAACCTCTTCACTTGGAAGGGAAAGCTTAACTTGAATAACGAAAAGTTCTACAACGATCCTCGACCGATAGATGAGGATTGCGATTGTCCAGTATGTCGAAGCTATAGCAGAGCTTATATAAGACATTTGTTTAAGGCAAGAGAAATGCTTGGTATGAGACTTTGCGTTCTTCATAATTTGTATTTCTATAATGACCTGATGGAAAAAATCAGAGAAGCGCTTGATAACGGAACGTTTGAATCATTCTACAACTATTACAGAGACGTACTTGAAACAAGATTATAAAAATAAAAAATGCACTTCAGAAATGAAGTGCATTTTTTGTATATAAATCTTAGTTAAAGTTGTAGTTAGGTTTAACAACTTCGCCTGTCTTTGAAGATTCAACGATAGCGAGACAAGTTTCGATTGTCTTAGCGCCTTCGTAAACTGTTGTAGTAACAGGGAGATCTTCAAGAATGATCTTTGCGAATTCTTCGAATTCAGCAGCAGCGTTGTGGTTGTTGATTGCAACAGGGTATTCAACGGGAATTTCGGAGTTAATGTGCTTTGTGTGAAGTGTAGGATCTGAAACGTCAGCGATTTCACTTCTGTAAACTTCGAATGTGCTGTTCTTGTTGTCGCAAACGATAGTACCCTTTGTGCCGTAGAATACGGAACGCATTGTGTAGTTTCTCTTACAAGCAACAGAAACGAATACCTTACCGATAATGCCGTTCGGGAACTTCATAATAGCGATTGTTGAATCGTCGTAGGGAAGTTCTTTATCAAAAATCTTGTGGTTAGCGTAAGCCTGAACTTCTTCAGGGTCGCCTGCAACCCAACGGAGAAGGTCAACAGCGTGGCAACCGCCGCCAACAACACCGTCTCTGAGAGGATCCCATCTCCAAGTGTCGGGCTTAAGAATCTTTTCGTAGTTGTGAGCGTATTCGGATTCAACGAACATAAGTTCACCGATTTCGCCGCGGTCAATAATTTCCTTAGTAGCCTTGAATGCAGGAGTGTAACGGCAGATCTGACCAACCATGAACTTGAGCTCAGGGTGAGCTTCAACAGCAGCAGCAATAGCGCAGCAGTCTTCATGTGTCAAAGCAAGAGGCTTTTCGCAAAGAACGTGCTTGCCTGCTTCAAGAGCGTTGATAGCCATTTCTCTGTGAAGTCTGTCAGGAGAAATAATGATGACAGCATCAATGTCGGGCTGAGCGAGGAGTTCCTTGTAATCCTGATATCTTGTTGCAATGTTAAGTTCGTCGCCGAGCTTATTCATTCTTTCTACATCAACGTCGCAGATTGCAACGAGTTCTGCCTGCTTATGAGCGATAACGCCCTTCATGTGTCCTTTAGCCATGTTACCGCAAGAGATAACACCAACTTTAATAATCTTATTTTCCATAATAACTAATTCCTTTCACCAATCAAACTAAATCAGAAGTTATAGTCGGGCTTAACGGGCTTGCAAGTCTTTGCTGATTCGACGATAGCAAAGCAAGCTGCAACTGTCTTAGCGCCTTCGTAAACTGTTGTGCCCACAGGCTTATCGTTAAGAACGATATCAGCGAATTCTTCGAATTCAGCAGCAGCGTTGTGGTTGTTAATAGCGATAGGATGTTTAACAGCAATTTCGGAGTTCATCTTATTGGGCATAAGAGCTCCTTCTGTTGTGTTTGCGATATCTTCACGGAATACAGTCATCTGTGAAGTCTTGTTATCAACAATGATAGTACCCTTTGTACCGTAGAATACTGAACGCATTGTGTAGTTTCTCTTACAAGCAACAGAAACGAACACCTTACCCATAACGCCGTTCGGGAACTTCATGATAGCGATATGTGTATCGTCGTAGGGCATATCTGTAAATACTTTCTTTGATGAGTAAGCTCTAACTTCTTCGGGGTCTTCGCCAACTATCCAACGGAGGAAGTCAACAGCGTGGCAACCGCCGCCAACAACACCGTTTCTTTCGGGGTTGCTTCTCCATCTTGCAGGATCTGCTTTCCAGTCTTCGCAAGCTTCGAGAATCTTTTCATAGTTGTGTGCGTATTCTGTTTCTACGAATACGAGTTCACCGATCTCACCGCGTTCGATCATTTCCTTAGCAGCTTTAAAGCCGGGAGTATAACGGCAGATCTGTCCAACCATAAACTTTTTGTCTGATTTCTTTGTTGCATCTGCAATAGCCTGAATATCTTCTCTGTTAAGAGCCAAGGGCTTTTCGCAAAGAACGTGTTTTCCTGCTTCGAGGGCTGCAACAGCCATTTCTCTATGAAGGTGGTCGGGAGTAACGATAATTACCGCATCAATGTCAGGCTGAGCAAGGAGTTCACGATAGTCCTGATATACACGGTCAACGCCTCTTCTTTCTGCAACGGTTTTTGCTTTTTCAAGGTCGATATCGCATACTGCAACAAGCTTAGCCTGAGGGTGAGCAATAACGCCCTTCATATGTCCTTCAGCCATACCGCTACAGGAAATAACGCCCACATTAAGAATCTTTTTTTCCATTATAACATTTCCTTCCATATCAAAGATAAAATAAATTATGGTTACCTTATTTTAACAAATATTTATACTAAAGTCAATACTATTACCTCGTTTAATTTAACAAAAAACACCTCTTTTACGGACTAAAAGAGGTGAATTTATTTTTATTCGGGAATACCCATATCCATAAGGCGTTTATTGAACTCCTCAGCAGTGTTATATCCCATCTTTTTCTGGTGATTATTCATAGCTGCAATTTCAAGAATAATAGCAAGGTTACGTCCCGGATTAACGGGAATTGTTGTTGTGGGAACCTTTATGCCCATAATATCCGTATATTCGGCTTCAAGTCCGAATCTGTCGTACATTTTGCCGTCAACCCAGTGTTCAAGGTTTATAATCATATCAATTTTTTCGGTTTCCTTAACAGCGCCCATACCGAATATTCTTCGAACGTCAACAACGCCGATACCGCGAAGTTCTGCGTAATGTCTGATAATATCCGGAGCAGATCCGACAAGGGTTTTAGAAGATACTTTCTTAATATCAACAGCATCGTCTGCAATAAGGCGGTGGCCTCTTTTTACAAGTTCTATTGCTGTTTCACTTTTACCGACTCCGCTATCGCCTATAATAAGCATACCCTCGCCGTAAACTTCAACAAGCACACCGTGTCTTGTGATACGAGGAGCCAGACTTACTTTTAGTGATGATATAATATTTGCAGTAAACTCGGACGTTCTCCAATCCGTACGGAGAAGGGGAACATCGTGTTTTTTTGCCATTTGTATCATTTCGTCGTTAATCTCAAGATTAGTAGTAACAACGATTGCTACGGGCTTGTGTTCAAAAAAAGCATTAAGTTTTTCAAGACGTTCTTCGTGCGAAAAATCCTCAAGATAGCCGTATTCCGTCTTACCTAAAATTTGAATACGCAACGGGTCAAAATAGCCGAAATAACCGGTAAGCGGAAGACCGGGACGGCTTATGTCAGAAGATTCAACGAGGACTTTTCTGTCTTCGGGGATATATAATGTCTCAAGCTGAAATTCTTCAATAATTCTATTGAGCGAAACGGAATATTTTTCTGCCATAATTTTTAACTCCTTTGCCTATAAAAACTACAGATTTATTTTACCATTCAACAATAAATATGTCAATACCGAGAGAAAACATAGTCTTCTCTCGGTACACAAATTATCTGTCGGTCATTTTTACGTAAGAAACGGGATCGTTTACGGCAAGATATGCAGGGCGTATGATTCTTGCATTCGTACTTATTTCTTCTATTCTATGAGCGCTCCAACCGGCTATTCTTGCAGTGGCAAAAATGGGGGCGATAAGCTCATCGGGAATACCGAGAATCTTGTATACGATTCCTGAATAAAGATCAACGTTCGCGCACATTTTTTTCTTGTTTCCCTTTATTTTTTCAAATATCTCGGGTGTAACTCTTTCTACCGTTTCAGCAAGATCAAGCAGCTCTCCGAAACCGTTTTTATGCGCAAGTGTTCCTGCTTGCTTCTTTAATAAAACTGCACGCGGATCGCTGAGTGTATAAACGGCATGGCCTATTCCGTATACAAGTCCCGAACCGTCGCCTGCCTCTTTTTTTATTATTTTTGTTATGTAATCGGCAACCTCACCCTCGTTGTAAACGCTTGAAACGTGATTTTTTATATCCTCAAGCATAGCGGCGGATTTTATTGTAGCTCCACCATGTCGAGGCCCTTTCAAGCTGCCTACTGCAGCAGCTATAGCTGAATACGTATCAGTTCCCGTTGATGCAGAGGAACGGCAGGTAAACGTCGAATTATTACCTCCTCCGTGCTCGGCATGAACGGTAAGGCATAGGTCAAGCAGCTTTGCCTCATCTGTGGTAAATTGTTTGTCTTTTCGTAATGTACAAAGTATACTTTCAGCTGTTGAGTGGTTGTCTCCGGGGAAGTGTAAGTATAAGCTTTCTCTGTCAAAGAAGTGCTTTTTTGCCTGATAAGCATAAGTAAGGAGCATAGGGAAGCGCGCGATCAGTTCAATGCACTGTCGTATTATATTTTCGAGCGAAGTATCGTCGGGATTATCGTCAAAAGCGTAAAGCGCAAGAGTGGAACGCGCAATAACGTTCATTATATTTTTACTAGGACACTTAAGAATCATATCCTCTGTAAAATGGTCGGGAAGAAAACGCAAAAGTGATAGCATATTTGTATAAATATCAAGCTGCTCTTTGGTTGGCAGCTGTCCAAACAGAAGCAGATATGATATTTCCTCAAATCCATATCTGTCTTCAGATTGATATCCGTCGACAAGGTCGTATAAGTCGTACCCTCTGTAATATAATCTTCCGTCTATTGGAGAATATCTGCCGTTGTGCATAGAATATCCCACAACGTCACCTACAAGCGTGAGACCTGTTAATACGCCCGTTCCGTCTGCGTTTCGAAGACCGCGCTTTACGTTTTGAGTTTCGTAGAGCTCAAGGTCTATTTTGTTATTCTGTTTATATTCGTTACAAAGCTGGTTTAAGAAATTTTGTCTTTGGTTCATAATAATATCTCCTCTAAAAGTTAAAAAAAGTACCGTAACAATATTACGGTACTTTACGTATTTATATTGTCGTTTTTGGTCGGCAACGTATTATTATTGCTGCTCCTGAGGATTGATAATGGTGTACCCACCGTTTCTGTAGACCTTATACGCAACCACGTATCCGTCTGTAGCAATGGATTGCTTAACAGCCATGTCCATATCATCAATGTTTGTAACGTCAATTCCGGACACTTCAACGATTATATCGTTTACCTGCAGTCCTGAAAAGTTGGAGTTTTGTGATTCAAAATCGATGATTCGTACACCTACGGGGATATTGAAAAGATCGGATAATTCGTTTGTAACGTTTTCGACCTTTACAACCTCGTTGTTGTCATAGTTTGTTCGGATCGTCTTTATATTTGCGCCCGTATCTACGGTTTCGGCAGATGGCATAAAGAATGCTGTCTTGATCGAGTGCACAAATATTAACGCTGAACCAATCAAAAGAAGCGAGATAAAGAGGTATAAAGTAATTTTGGAAATTCTGAGGTTATTCTTCGGGTTACGGATAGAAGAATATGTGTTATAGCTTTCGCTGGTAACGTTACCGTTGATATTTCCGTGCGTGAGCGTGTTTTCAAAAAGCGTGTTGTTGCTTTTATCCAATCAAAATACCTCCTTCTTGTGTAATTGATATAAGTCCACGCACATATGATAACAAGAAAGTTTTAATAAATAATGAAACTTTTATGTAATTATCGTTATATCTTTGTAAATTACAAGTGTATTTTAGGCTTTTTCGAGTGTAAATACGAATTCGCAGTACTCACCGTAAGCACTTTTTGCCCATATATCCTGACCGTGAGCTTCAATTATCGTTTTGGAAATATAAAGACCGAGACCTACTCCCGTCTTGTCTAATCCGCGGCTCTTGTCACTCTTGTAAAATCTATCGAATATGAAGGGCAGATCGTCTGAATCAATACCTTGACCCTCGTTGTACACTGAAACAAATACCTGTTTTCCTTTTTGTTTGATCGAAATAATATACTTGCCGCCTTCGCGAGAGAATTTAACGGCGTTGTCGCAGATGTTATACAAGATCTGATGTATAGAGTCCTTGTCCGCTTTTACGGAAATGTTAAAATCATCGCAGTCAAAATCTACGTCAAGCCTCTTTTCGTCGATCTTCTTTTCAAAGGAAATTACAATTTGTCTTGCCATTTCGCAAATATCAAATTCTGTCATTGTAAGCTTCTTTTCACCTGCTTCAAATTTTGAAATTTCAAGAAGGGAAGAAACAAGTCTTGACAATCTTTTTACCTCGGTTGCTACAATGCTCAAATAGTAATTGTGCTTTTCGGGGGGGATAGCTCCGGCAAGAATACCATCAATAAATCCTGATATTGATGTCATAGGAGTCCTTAAGTCGTGAGAAATGTTTGCGATAAATGAGCTTCTTGTTTTTTCGTAATTTTCGAGATCCTCAGCCATATTGTTGAATGATTCGGAGAGCTGAGCTATTTCATCGTTTCCGTGAACAGGAACTCTTACTTTGAAGTTTCCTTTAGCAAATTCCTTTGCAGCTTTGCTGATCTTTTTTAAAGGAGCTGTAATTTTTTCGCTTATGAAGTATACGGTAAGCAATGCAGCAAACATAACCCATAACATAGCTGTTATTACAGTTCTGATCAGTATTTCCGAGAGTGATGACAGGGAGGATGTTGTGGATATTGCATATATAATACCGCAATTTGTTGATGTTACGTTATTCAACGGTATGGCGTGATAAACCTGCTTGGATTTAAATAAACCGCCAAAGTTTGATTCGCCGCTTTGTCCTCCTGACTCAAGCGCTTTATCTATATTTTCTTTTGGTATCACAGCCTTAACGTATTCCGATTCGGTCAGCTTGTCCGTAATCAAAACGTTACCTTCAAGGTCTGTGAGTAGGATCATCAAATCTTTTTCATAAGACGTAAACAAAGTTAACGTTCTTCTGAGATTTGCGTAATGCTGATATATAAATAACTGCAGATCAAGTGCATCGACTTGGGTCATCTCGTTTTCTAAATATTCTTTTACTGTTTTTGAGGCTTCGGTAGTAACAGAAATTCTTTCGTCCTCCGAATATGACTTTATAAGAGATCCTGCTATAAAAGCAAGTATAGCAAAACTTACAATGATAATTGTCATAAATGCCGCAATGTATTTTGTGAAAATACTTTTAAACATAAAATCTTACCTTTCAAAAGAAACATATCCGCCTGTTTAAAAAATGGGCGGATATGTTTTTGGCATATTTATTTTTTTAGTTACTGAAGGATTTCAAATTTATATCCAACGCCCCATACTGTTTTAAGTATCCATTTGTCAGAAACACCCTCAAGTTTTTCGCGAAGACGTTTAACGTGGACGTCAACTGTTCTTGAGTCACCAAGATAGTCAAATCCCCAAACCTTGTCAAGAAGCTGATCTCTTGTAAAAACTCTGTTATAGTTCTGTGCGAGGAAGTAGAACAATTCGAGTTCCTTAGGAGGAATATCAACCGACTTACCCTTGATCTTCAATTCGTACTTCTGGAGGCTGACTTCAATATTATCAAATTTAATAACTTCTTCTTCGTCTTTTGTATCTTTTGCAGAATATCTTCTGAGAACAGCCTTAACTCTTGCTGAAAGCTCTTTCATGTCGAAGGGCTTAACGATAAAGTCATCTGCGCCAAGCTCAAGACCGAGTACCTTGTCAAATACATCGCCTTTAGCTGTAATCATAATAACAGGCTTTGATGACATTTCTCTGATTTCACGGCAAACCTGCCAGCCGTCCTTTTTGGGAAGCATAATATCAAGGAGAACCAAGTCAGGTTCATAAATCTTAAAATAATTTATGCCCTTAGAGCCGTCGTTTGCTGTTTTTACTTCATAACCTTCATTTTCAAGATATACACGAAGCATCTCGCATATATTCACATCATCATCAATTACAAGAATAGTAGTACTCATTTTTTTACTCCTTTGATAGCAATCTGCTAATTTTTTTGAAATATTAAGATTGTTACAAATTTAACATAATTCATAATACCACACCATAGTATATTTGTCAATAGAATTGACATATATTTGGCATATTTTATAGAATAATGTAAAAAATAATTTGTGAGGGACTCCTTGCAGAAAGAAAAGAGTCCCTCAAGGGAATAAATATAAATTTACCCCAAGTTATGAAAGGAGAACTTGTTGTCAAATAAAAAACTACTAATGGTCATCTGCCTTAATTTTTGGGAGTGTTCTTTATTTATTCTTTTCTGGTTATTATTTTGTAAAATAATTATACACAATTTGTTCACAAAAAGCAACTCTCTATTTTACTAAAATTTAATACAGAAATTTGTGTAATATTAATAACTTTTCGAGGATTTATGTTAAAAAAATATACAGATGATGTGTAATTCGTGTTAAAACGACTTTTTGCATTTGCAAAAATATAAATATATCGACATAATGTTATAACTAATTTAATAAAGATAGTAAAAAATTTTATTAAACACTTGATATAAAAAGGAAATAGTTATATAATAGTGGAGAAGATTTAGAAGAAAACGGAGAAATATAAATGAAGCTTGGTATAGTCGGACTTCCGAACGTAGGTAAAAGTACACTTTTTAATGCGATCACAAACGCAGGCGCTGATTCTGCAAACTATCCTTTCTGCACGATAGAACCAAACGTTGGAGTTGTTGCAGTTCCCGATAGCAGACTTGACGTTTTGTCTGAAATGTATAATCCTGAAAAATATACACCCGCTGTAGTTGAATTCGTTGATATCGCGGGGCTTGTAAAGGGTGCGTCTCAGGGTGAAGGACTTGGAAACAAATTCCTTTCGCATATAAGAGAAGTTGATGCAATTTGCCACGTTGTAAGAATTTTTGAGGATACAAATATAATTCATGTTGAGGGAAATGTTGATCCTTTGCGTGATATTGAAACTATTGAATATGAATTGATCTTGTCCGATATGGAGGCTGTTGAACGCAGACTCGATCGTGCAAAGAAGATGCTTAAGGGTGACAAGAAGTACGAAAAAGAGATCGTTTTGTACGAAAGAATACTTGCCGCATTCAGTGAAGGCAAGGCTGCAAGAAAGCTTGAATATGCAGATGATGAGCTTGAAATACTTAAGGATATGCCGCTTTTGACAAGAAAGCCTGTTATTTATGTAGCAAACATAAGTGAAGATGATATTGCATCTGATATAAACGAAAACGCTCATTTTGCTAAGGTAAAGGAATATGCTGATTCCGAGGGCGCGGCTGTGTTGCCTATATGCACAAAGCTTGAAGCTGAGATCGCAGAGCTTGAAGGTGATGAAAAGGCAGAGTTCTTGAAGGAAATGGGACTTGAAGAAAGCGGTCTTGATAAGCTTATTAAAGCAGGATATGCTTTGCTTGGACTTATCAGCTTTTTGACAGCAGGTCCGAAGGAAGTAAGAGCTTGGACGATAACCAAGGGCTCAAAGGCACCTCAGGCTGCAGGAAAGATCCATACAGATTTTGAAAGAGGCTTTATCAGAGCCGAAGTTATAGGATATGAAGAGCTTATCGAATGCGGAAGTATGACTGTAGCTAAGGAAAAAGGTCTCGTTCGAAGTGAAGGTAAGGAATACGTTATGAAGGATGGAGACGTAGTTCTCTTTAGATTTAACGTTTAATATTGATTCAAAAAAGCCCGCGAGGGCTTTTTTGGTGGAAAATACAACACACGGGGAAAATATGAAATACATAGTGCTTGATATGGAATGGAATCAGCCGAGACATGCGTTGGCTGCAATAAGAACTCCTCTGTATTTAAAAGGGGAGATAATACAGATAGGCGCTGTCAAGCTTGATGAAAGATTCCGTACTGTAGATACTTTTAATGTAATGATATCGCCCAAATACTATACGAAGATGCACTCAAAGGTTGCCGAATTGACAATGATAAGCAACGAGGATCTGAAAAACGGCATTTCTTTTGTTAAGGCGTTTGATATGTTCAGTAAGTGGTGCGGAAATGATTTTTGCATATTGACTTGGGGATGGGATGATATCCCGATGCTTGAGGATAATTTGACCATTTATAATATTGACAAAAGCTGGATTCCCGAAAATTATAATATACAGCCGATATTTGATGCTCAGATTACAAAGACAGGGAAGCAGTGCGCTTTGTCGACCGCTATGGAGCTTGTCGGTGAGCCTCCGTTTGAAGCACACGATGCATTGAACGATGCTTTGAGTACAGCTTGTGTATGCCGTCATCTTGATATGGAAAACGGAATCAAAAATTATATACAGTGCAAGAGAAGACTTATGCCCGACTCTTATAATTCACCTAATGAATATAAGTTTTGCAGAGAGGCAAAGGAAGATAAGAATATAAATTCCTTCAAGTGCCATAAGTGCTCCGGGAATATTGACGTATTCGGTTGGATATCACAAAAACCCGACAGATATCTCGCAAAGGGTATATGTGAATGCGGTGAAGAATATTTTGTGAAAATAAGATTTCGCAAGAATGAAAATAAGACTTATCGCGCAAACAGAACAGTGTATCCGATGAACGATGAGCACAGAGAGTATTACGACAGAAAATACGCCGAAAAAGAAGAGAAAAGAAACAGAAGACTTCAGGCTATAGCAAATAAATAAAAAAGAGCTTTGCAGAGACTCTGCAAATTTAGCGAAAAATTGAATTTAGCCACCGCGGTTTCGTGGTGGCTTTTTTCATACGCAGAAAACAAAGAAAAGCCCCGCGCGAGGCGGGGCTAAAAATTATCCCAAAGCTTTCAATCTGTTTTTTATTATTTCCAATCTTTTATCTTCGTGCAAGGGTTTAAAACGAGGATTGTCGTCTAAAGAGCAAAGGAAACCGTAAGCCATACTGTATTCGTCGCTACTGCCAGTCTGTGAAGAATCGTATTCTAATCCACGAACCAAGAGAGAGGTATGTTTTATGTTCGTGAATGTTTGATGTTTTTCCATATGCTCACACATTTTATTAAGCTCATCAAATGCTTGATCTACATTTCCCGTTTCCGCCGAGCTTATCGCCATATCGCGACACAATAGTCCTAATCTGTTTTCCCAAAAGCCGAAATCTCCATCCGAGAAAACCATATGATAAAATTTATATATGGTTTCTCTTATAGAGTGTCGTTCCTCAGCGGTATATCCGGCTTCTGGACACTGCATCATGTTGTGAGATAATTGAAGCATGGTATCGCAAACATCCCAAAAATACCAGCGGCAATGCTCAACCAAATCCTTGCCTTTTAAGACGGAAGAAAGCAAGTCTCTGTTGCAGGGAACCATTTTTGCGTACTCTACTGCTTTTTCATCATTCCCCAACTCTGAATAAGTAAAGGCCAGATTTTGAATGGCACTGTAGCGAATTTCCAATGAATCACTTTTTAAAAGCTTGTTGGCAATACAAATGATTTCCTCGCTGTTCTTTGTGCGGTCAACAGCCCACAAATCATACATTAAGTTGCATAGTACATCTTCATTATTGGGATATTTTTTTTGCATCTCTCGACAAAGTTCAAGACGTTCTTTACGTTTGCCTTTGTTGATCAAAATCTGCGCTTGCTGCTTGAAGGCTTCGATTTCTTCCTGCTTGCGCAAAGAATTACAGCCTAAAATATCGTCTACCGTTACATTGTAATAGGATGCGATATATGGAAGAAGTGTAATATCGGGAAATCCGTCTCCACGCTCCCATTTTGATACTGCCTGCACAGAAATACCAAGATGATTCGCAAGCTCGTCTTGAGTATTACCGCGCTCTTTTCGCAGTTTTCTTAAATTCTCACTAAGTTTAAGTTCCATATTTTCCTCCAAGGTGTAAAGTAACAAGCGCCTGTTCTAATTATATTATATCATATATTTACACTTATTCAATAACCGTGTTGTTCAATTCGAGTTGAAAATATCAACGAAAAGTTTAAAATATGTGACTGCGTTATTGCAAGTACGCAATCCCCATTTGTATTTTCTTGTATTTCCCAACGCTCACGTCTGGGGAAAGTATAGCGTGTTGCAGTCCACTACGAAAAATCGGACAGCAACCCGAATCCACTATTAGAAAAAGAGACCGGCGCATCGTAGGGCGGGGGCTTGCTCCCGCCGAAAAAACGCCTTTGTTAAATCAAAACGGACGACCGATGGTCGCCCCTACAAAATGAAATATAGTTTTTGAAAACGAAGCGGCGGGAGCAAGCCCCCGCCCTACGTTATAAAATTGATTTCTCCGCTAAAAAATGCATAGCAGAACGCACAAGGCTCTTTTATTTATAAATTCAAAGCTTCTTAGCGCATGTGATTGAGGGGGGATTAAACTCGTTTACGGGGAAAGCCATTTTTGCAAAGACCTGACAAGGATCGTCGGGCTGAGTCATAACACATTCTTTATCGGGGACGCTGAATTCGGTTGCCGAAACAATATACTGTCCGGGACGTTCTATTCTCACAACAGAGAAGAATCCGAGAGATACGTAAAGATTTCTTCCGTTTTCGTCATCTTCAAACCCGCCTCCGAACATATCGGAAAGAGTATCCGGAATTTCTTCGCAAGAGCAACAACAGCAGCAAGGCGTTCTTTCTACTGCGATTTTTGTGTTTAATATGACGGGATCAATAACCTCAACGGCAACCGTCGGAAGATTTGTGCTCATAGTGGTGTTGCATCCGCAGGAGATGGTATTGCCCATACCTACCTCGCTCTTGAATATGCTTACGTTGCCTTCACTGCCGTAGAGGATAACGTTTTTTTCGCATACTGCAAGCCCTTCAAACTCGCGGGTCTTGTTTACGCCGATACAAGCTTCGCATATTATTTTTACAAAAAATCTGATATATATCTGATAAAAACCTCTGTTGAACTGAACGGGTTCAACGGTTATGTTTGATGCTAAAATTTTTGAGCATTTAGCTCTGACAGAGGTAGCGTTCTCGACTATTTCTCTGCCGAAAGCGTTGAGAAAGACTTTTACGTCCTCAAAGCAGTCCTTATCCCGACATGAATCGAGGATACGGCTGACGTCGATGCAGACGTTTTCTTTGCTGCCAAAGCTGTTAAGACAGCTTGATTTGTTATCTGCCATAATGATGATTCCTCCATTTATGTTATAAAAATTATATTTGTTTTATATGGTACGAAATTTTACAATACCTTCTGTAATATAGTATGCGGCGGCAAAAAATATGTTATTTCGTGAATAAAAATATTAAAAAAAATTTGAAATGTTTATTCCATTTTTTTTGCAAATATGATATAATAATTAAGATAAACAGAGTTTTTTATGTATTGCGGCAAAAGGCTGCAAAAATAGTGTTATTTAGTTACTCAAGGGGGATAAAATGCAAAAAGAAATGACAGCATTGGAAAATAGATTTATTGAAGCAAAAAGACAATTATTCGATATCCTTTACGGGCATTTGAATCAGATGCAGAGAAAAGCTGTATTTACCGTAAACGATCCGTTGCTTATTCTGGCAGGTGCGGGAAGCGGAAAGACTACAGTGCTTGTAAATAGGATTTGTTATATAATAAAATACGGAAATTCATATTATTCAAACAGAATTCCCGTAGGACTTGATATTTCCGATGTTGAAAGACTTGAAAATGCAAAAGATCTCAGCAAGGAAGAGATTTCTGAAATATTAAGAGAATATGCAGATGAGCCGTGTCCTCCGTGGGCTTTGCTTGCAATTACATTTACAAACAAGGCTGCAAAGGAGATAAAGGAAAGACTTGAAGCTGATTTGACTGAGGGCATAGACGACGTATGGACAGGAACGTTCCACTCGGTATGCCTTAGAATGCTCCGTAAATTCGGAGACAGAATAGGTCTTGAAAAGAACAGCTTAACAATTTACGATACTGATGATACAAAGAAGCTTGTTACAGCTTGTATGAAGGAGCTTAATATAGACGAAAAGGTTGTAAGCTTAAAGACGGTTCGTAACGAGATAAGCAGATGTAAGGATAAGCTTATTACCCCTGAAATGCTTTCCAAAGAAGCATTCAGCGGAAGCGAGACGGCTAATTTCCGTTTGTTAAAGGTAGCGGCAATATACAAATTGTATCAGAAGAAGATGGAAGAGGCGAATGCCGTAGACTTTGATGATATAATTATGAAGACCGTTCAGCTTTTGCAGATCGACGAAGAAACAAGAAAGTATTATCAGAGAAAATTCAGATACGTTTGCATAGACGAGTATCAGGATACAAACCACGCTCAGTTTGTTTTGGCGTCTATTCTTGCCGGCGGATATAACAATATTATGGCTGTTGGCGATGATGACCAGAGTATTTATAAATTCCGCGGCGCAACGATTGAAAATATATTGAATTTTGATACTACGTTTGAAAATGTAAACGTTATAAAGCTTGAACAGAATTACAGATCTACAAAATATATTCTTGATGCGGCGAATGCTGTTATCAGAAATAATTTTGGCAGAAAGGGTAAGGAGCTTTGGACTGATAAGGATGGCGGAGAGCGTATAGTTCTACGCAGATGCGATAATCAGGTGGACGAGGCTAAATACATAATTAACAAGATTGTTGAGCTTGTTATAAAGGAAAAAAGAAAATATTCAGATTTTGCGATCTTGTGTAGAATGAACGCTCAGTCAAGTACGATTGAAAATGTATTTGTAAAGAGCGGAGTTCCTTTCAGAATGCTTTGCGGACAGAGATTTTATGAACGCAAGGAAGTAAAGGATATTCTTTCATATCTCTGCCTTATAAATAATCCTAACGATGATCTCAGACTTAAGCGTATTGTAAACGAGCCCAAGAGAAAGCTCGGCGATACGACTATGAAGGCTGTTGAAAAAATAGCCGCTGCTGAAGAATGCAGTATGTTTGAGGTTATGAAAAACTGTATGAAGTACAGAGCACTGTCTCAGGCATACAGTAAAATCGGCGATTTTGTTTTGTTGATCGAAGGCTTACGCAGTATGGTTGATAAGATACCGCTCAATGAGCTTGTTGAAAAGACGATAAGACTTTCCGGTTATGAAAATATGCTTATTATGGCGGGTGAGGAAGAAAAGGAACGTCTTGAAAACGTAATGCAGATGATATCGAACGCCGAGGAATATATTTCAAACAATCCCGAAGGAACATTAGCATCTTATCTCGAAGAGGTTTCTCTCGTAGCAGATATTGATAACTACGATAAGGATGCCGAGGCGGTTACGATTATGACTATCCACAGTGCTAAGGGTCTTGAATTTCCCGTGGTTTTCGTTCCCGGATTTGAAGAGGGAATTTTCCCCGGAAATCAGTCTATTGCTATGAACGAGGAGCTTGAAGAAGAGAGACGCTTGGCTTACGTTGCGATAACAAGAGCTAAGGAAAATCTTATTTGTACTCACGCAAGAGAACGTATGCTGTTCGGTCAGACGCAGTATAACGTTATTTCAAGATTTGTTCAGGAAATACCCGAGGAATGTGTAAACAGAGAGCTTTCTGAGGCGGAAAAGCTTGCAAATGAACAGAGAAGCTCGTTTAAGCCGAGAAGAAGGATCGAAATATCAAAAGAACTCTTGAATAAAACGAGTAATGTTGGCAGTGCGGCGAAAAGAAACGCAACAACACTTACTACAGGTGATAGAGTATCGCATATAACTTTTGGACAGGGAACGGTTTTGTCAGCAAGACCTATGGGAGCAGACGTGCTTTACGAAATTGCATTTGATAATGCAGGAACGAAGAAGCTTATGGGTACGTATGCTAAGATGAAGAAAATTTAAATATAAAAATACGCTGTTTTTGTACTTCAAGGACAGCGTATTTTTTTGTTGAAAACGGTTGAAAAAAATAATGTGGTGTGTTAGAATGTAAACGTGCTTTTTGAGGGAAATAGGTGAAAATCCTATACGAGCCCGTCGCCGTATGATGCGATATATTATTTTTCTTATCCGAAGCCGCATTCGGAGAAAGTGTCATTGAGAAAGATCTTGAGAAGACAGAAAAATAAGCATCGAGTCGGAATACCGAAATTATGCATAAATCATTTCAGTTTTAGATTCGCGAGCGCCGATGAAACGAAATGTAAATAATTAAATATTTATTTTATAAGGAGAAAACAAAAATGAAGACAAACTTTAATAAAGTGTTGTCTGTAATTGTTTGTATTGTGCTTATTGCGGCAGTGGCACTGTTTACGATCGGTTGCAGCAACGTAAACGATAAGGGGGATGCAACCCCGACTCCCACACCTACACAGAGCGCGGATAATAAAGAAACCGTTCTTGGAGAGGGAGAAAAACAGTTTGATTTTATTGTAACGGACGCGGATGGAAATAGTACAAAGTTCGTTATAAAGACAAACAAAGAGACAGTAGGCGAAGCTTTGCTTGATGTAAAGCTTATTGAGGGTGAAAACAGCACCTATGGACTTTACGTTAAGAAAGTAAACGGAATTACGGCAGATTATGACAAGGATAAGACATACTGGGCTTTTTACATCGACGGAGAGTATGCGATGACTGGCGTTGATTCTACAAATATTGAAAGTGGTAAGGTTTATACTTTTAAGATTGAAAAGTAATTTGTTTATATGAGTCTAAAATTAAGAGAAATAGCGTTATTTGCGATGTATGGAGCTTTGATTTTTGTATCAAAGCTTGTATTGGAAATGCTTCCGAACGTACATCTTATCGGCGTGTTTGTCGTTGTGCTTACGGTGGTTTACAGAAGTAAAGCTTTGTATCCTATATACATATTTGTTTTTATGTTGGGATTGTATAACGGATTTTCTCTATGGTGGTTTCCATATTTGTATTTGTGGACTGTTTTGTGGGGAGCGGTGATGCTGTTGCCTAAGAATATGCCAAAAGAAATTGCACCGGCAGTGTATATGATTGTATGTGCATTACACGGAGTCTTATATGGAACGTTGTATGCTCCTGCACAAGCTATAATGTTTGGGCTGAATTTTGAAAAAATGTGTATATGGATATTAAATGGGTTGCCATGGGATCTTGTGCACGGAACAAGCAATTTTATATGCGGAATCCTGATCATTCCTTTGGTAAAAGCAATAAGAAGGGCAGACAGAAACGCCGTTTAAAGAATAATTGTGTTATTGCATCTTGGAAACCAAGATGCAATATTTTTTTGCGAGGACTTGACAAGTTGGTAAATGAGTGATATACTTGAAAAGTAATATCGATAAACCGTTGATGTGGGGATAAAGGTGATTATGCTTCTACAGAGAGTCGGGAATGGCTGCGAACCCGATGAAAAACAGATCATCAAATGGGCCGCTGAGGGCGTGGTCAAAGGCTTTTTAGCCGAGTATTCCACGACGGAAAGACCTCCGTTATGAGTCTGGGATATGTTAGTATCTTTAAAGGTGTATGGGTTTACCC